>CAZTDL010000727.1:0-2487 GCA_964612775.1 uncultured Lentisphaeraceae bacterium | reverse complement strand
CGACCGACACGGCAGTGCCCGTCACAAAGCCGCGTCGGCCGACTCCGCCCGCCGCTTTCGACCGCACGGTCTCGCCTTTCGTATCGGACGGAAGGGCCGCCGCCGTACGGGCCGTGTACCGGATCGCGCCTTTGCGACAGGCGTTCAGGCAGTCGAAACACGCCACGCACCGTCCGGCGTCGACCGTACGCGCCTTCGCGTCGATACACCCCGCTTTGCACGTCCTCTCGCAGAGACCGCTCCCCACGCAGGCGTTTTCGTCGATCGCGATCCGAAACAGGGGTCGACGGCTCAGAACCGCCAGCAGACTTCCGACCGGACAGACGGTGTTGCAGTACAGGCGTCCCCATCCCGCCGCCAGAAAGCCGACGATGAGAAGCGAGGCGGAGGCGACCGAAAGCGCCAACACGCTGCGGATAAAGATATCCTGCTTGAAAATGAGCGGATGTCCGGACCGGTCCGCGATCCACGCGGCCGCGTTGTTCAGCGCATATGCGGCGGGTTGCAGCAGGTGCGTCGCGACGCGGCCGTACAGACTGTAGGGATCGATCAGCGCGGGCACGCGGACGCGAGGCCGCACGCGAACGCGAGACCGACGAACGCCAGCAGGACATAGCGCAGCGCGGTGTGCGCCGGCGCGTAGGCGAAACGCTTTTTCGCGAACACGCGCGCCGCGCCGATCACGAGGTCCTGAAACACGCCCAACGGACAGATCGCGGAACAGTAGAGACGGCCGAACGCAAGCGTCGCAACCGCGATCAAAACGAGCGCCGCGACGTTCGCCGCGAGCAGCGCCGGAACAACCTGAACCTTTTCGAACACGCCCAGCCCGCCGCCGACCCCGATGAAAAAAAGGTTCTCGCAGACGAACAGCGTCGCCGCGACCCCCAATCGCCATTTTCTCAGCATGTGGCCTTCCCCGATTTCTTCGCTTTGTATTGCGTTTGAACATGCGCGACAAACTTCTCAATTTTCTCCATCTCGACCGGAATGCGAAAGGTCCATTGCGGACACGCGACCTTGCATTTGCTGCAACTGATACAGTGGCTCGCCCGCGCCGAAGGCGGTATCGCGTTGTTGTAGCTGACGAGAAATTCGCGCCTCAGCGCCTGGGAATCGTTGGGGCCGGAATCGGCCGGCAGACGTCCCTCGCCCGCGAAGGCGTTGTACCACGCGAACGTCTCCGGAATGTGGACGCCGTACGGGCAGGGCATGCAGTAGCGGCACGCCGTACAGGGAACAACGGGATACTTCTGAAACTCGCCGATCGCGCGGTCGAACGCCGCCCGCTCCGGCGTTTGCATCGGCTCGGCCCCGGTCGCGAACGTCCGCACGTTGTCGATCACCTGATCAAGGCGGTTCATGCCGCTCAGCACCGTCTGGACGTTCGGCAATGACGCGACAAAACGCATGCCCCACGACGCCACGCTCCGTTTGGGTTCCGCCGCTTTCAGCACGGCGCGGGCCTTGCCGTTCAGATGCGCGAGGATGCCGCCCCGCAGCGGCTCCATCACGAACACGGTAAGCTTCTTTGCCGTCAGCATCCGGTAGAGCGTTCCCGCACGGTATCCTTGGGGGTTCTTTTCGTTTTCGTCGTCCCAGTCGAGCCGGTTGAGCATGATCAGCGCGAACGCCCATTCGTAATGGTCGAGCAGATACCGCATGAGCGGCACGTCGCCGTGGAACGAAAAACCGAGGTGCCGGATGCGGCCTTTCCGTTTCTGCTCGTTGAGGTAGTCGAGCACGCCCATTGTTTCATAGATGTCTTTGAACTCTTTGAGCGTATGCACCGAGTGCAGCAGGTAGTTGTCGAAGTAGCCCACCTGACAGCGTTTGAGCTGCTCTTCAAAAAACCGCTTCGCGTCATCCAGACTGTGTACCAGCCACGTCGGCATCTTGTCCGCCAGCATGAAGCTTTCGCGCGGATATTTTTTCAGCACGTTGCCGTAGAACACTTCGCCCTGGCCGTGGTGATACACCCAGCCCGTATCGAAATAATTCATGCCGTGCCGAACGCCGTAGTCCACGAGTTTCTGGCCCAGTTCATAGTCGATCTCGGTGTCTTTCCGGTTGAGGATCGGCAGACGGATGCCGCCGAAGCCGAGCCGCGAAAGGGTCCGCCCGGGCTCGGGCGCGTAGGGCAGCCGCTGCAGTTGCACGGGATCGTCATTCTTGGCGTCGTCGTCCAGAAAGCGGATCACGCCCGCCCGCGACAGCCCGTAGAGGCTTCCGCCGAGTCCTGCGGCGCCCGCCGTCAGAAAGGCCAGCGTTCGCCGCCTCGTCATGCCGTGTTCGTTCATCTCAACAGCCCTTTCGCGTTCTGCGGCGTAAGCGTCGGCGCAGGTGAAAACGCGCCGGATCGGAGAGCGCCCAACGGCAACGGCAACAACTCAAGCCGCGTCCGCAGCGCGTTCACTTCCTCCCGCGCGAAAATCGCGCGTTTGTCCTGATGGTAGTCGGCGATGCGCCGGTCGTCCGGCGTCCACG
>CAZTDL010000726.1:445-2490 GCA_964612775.1 uncultured Lentisphaeraceae bacterium | reverse complement strand
GCACTCCCGCGGCACATCCGCCATCGCACCCAGCACATAAAGATTGGCGACCTTGGCCGGCTGCAACGCGGCGAGGTCAGCCGTGTCGGCACCGCCCCATGCCGCATCCCCCGTTTTCGCAGCGAGAATATGGTCCGGCGGAATGAAAAAAAGCCGATCAGCCGCATCCAGCTGCAGCTCCGTAAACGTCTTGTCGCGGGCGAGGTTCTCCGCCTCGGCAAAGGCGCGCGCCGACCCGTCCGCAAACGGCACCTTGAAGCGGCACTCGAACAGCGCCGGCGTGATCTTGGTCTTGCCCGAAAGCGCGAACACCTCTTCCGTGTCCGGATGCCATTCGCCGTGTTTCACGACCTCGCCGCCGCAGACGGGCGGAACATCGCCGACGATCACGCGCGAGACCGCATATTCGCCTGCGGGGAACGGCGTGACCTCCGTGCCTGCGGCGCGCGCGAGCGCCGCACGGTCCGTGGCGTCAATCACCACCTTGGCCCGCACCGCTTGACGGCCGCTGCGATTCGCCATCACCACGCCGGCCACTTGCCCGTTTCCATCGGTCAGCACGTCCGTCGCATACGAGCCGGTCAGAAAAACAACGCCCGCCTTGAGCAGCGCCTTGTCCAACGCCTTTTTCACCTGCAGCGGCGTCGTATAGATTTTTCCCTTCACCGCCGGCATACCGCCGAACATCGCCGTCATCAGCGCAGAAGAGGCAACCTCCTTCTCGTCGGCCCAAATCCGCAGGGTTCCGGCCACGTCTTCACCCAGCGCGCCATAGGCGGTCACCAAAAAGACCTTCGCGCCGGCTTTGGCCGCCGACTCCGCCGCCGCCACAGCGCCACAGCTCCCCCCGACCACCACCACGTCCACATCCTGAACGAGCGGCACGGTCTTTTGCGGCTCCGCCCAACTTGCGGCCCGCAAAAGCCCCGTTCCCGCCAGCCCGGCAACGACGACAAACACCGCGCCGATCTTATTCATCAACATGGTTTATTCCTTGTCTATTGGCCCTGAACGGGCAACACATCGGTAAAGATCCAAAGATGCCCGGTCTCGATGCCCAAGTGCTTATGTTGCTCCAGACAATCGAAACCGCAGGAATGCAATTTTAGACCGTGTTCAAAGGCCTCCAGCTGCCACGCCTTAAACGCCGCGTGCTGATCGTCGCGGATATAGATCGTATAAAAAGCGGGTTTACCTTGGACCGTAATGGTTTCCAGCGTGCTCCCCACCTTATTTGCCAACATCTTGAGTTGCTTGATTGCTTCCAGATTACTTGCCGTGTCCATTTTTTGTGTCCTTTCAGAATGCTCGTTTTAATTATCCATTTAAATCCGCTGGTTCCGCAACGGTTATTTCCCGGCTTGAGGGAAAACGCATCGCTCTTTTTGATTTCTCATTATTTGCGCCCCGCCAAATAGCCCCAGGCATAAGCGTTCTGCGCCATAGGGCTGTGAATGGTGAACTCGCACATCGGCGGATACCAGAAGACATCCCAGTACGCCTCCAGCGTCGGCCACTTCTGGACGGACGGATAACAATAGCGCCCCGCCATTTTCTGGGCCCAATAATTTTTGTCGCGCGCGACGTCGATCGGGCCGCCAACGGTAATCCCCGGCGGGGGGAGCTGATGCGTCAAACGCGAGTCGATATGCAACGGGTGCAGCGGAGCATCGTATCCGAGCCCCGTGGTATAACACAGATTGAGCGGATTGGCCCCGGCTCCGGTCTGGCAGGCCAGAACCAGCGTGCGCAGGTAAATCTCCTGGCCCGTCAGGACATGCGCCCGCGCGAGACTGACGCCGTCCGGCGCGGAGAAGGCCCCCCACTGGCCGGGCTGCCACTCAAACTTGGCCCAGCGAAATCCCGCTTTCTGCCCGTTTCGGACACGGTTGTCCGCCTCGCGGAGGATCGCCTCGCGGCAGTATCCCTTGATTTTCCCGTCCATGTCCGGCTGCCGTGTCCGAACATACACCCACGCGGCTTCGCGCTGGTCGTGGTCTTGCCACACGAAAAGATCCACTCCGGCTTGAGTGAACACCGTGGTT
>CAZTDL010000726.1:0-435 GCA_964612775.1 uncultured Lentisphaeraceae bacterium | reverse complement strand
TTCAGGAACAACGTCTGCCAAGCGACGTTTCCCGTCAGCCTGAACAGCTCGGCGGCCGCCAAGTTGCGGTCGTCCCGCACCTGATGCGGATAGGCCGGGCGGGCATCAACATACTTCTCCGCCCACGTCATCGCCCGCAACGCGCTTTCGCGGTACACCTCGCTTAAAGCCGCATCGCGCGAAGCAAGCCAGCGGGCGGCTTGAGCCGCCACGCCGGCGTAGACATAGCTCGACCAGACATCGGGAGCGTAAGCCATGACATCGAGCGACTCCTGCCAACTGCCTTCACCGTGGCGGGGATGATCGGACGATTCGATACCGCCCCGGATGCCGCCCTCCGGCGTCTGCATGCGGCGGTAGCAGTCCACGTTGAAAAGCGCCTCGTCGACCACATCCGGCAACGCATTCGAAGATTCGGGAATATTCAGGCTGAGC
>CAZTDL010000725.1:0-2493 GCA_964612775.1 uncultured Lentisphaeraceae bacterium | reverse complement strand
TTAAACGGACGCGCCCCTACGCACAACAGCGACTCGAACGACTCGGCCGCGCAAACCTTACCGCCACGCAACCGGACCACACCGATCTGCCATGGCTCGATCGGATAGCCCTCCACAGCCCCGGTCGTCTCAAAATCCACCACCGCAAAGCACGCCTGCCGCGCCTCGATATAAGCGCCTATGCCCATCCCCTACCGCAAATTTCCGATGTCGGCATGGATACAGCCGGTGACCAACAACGACGTCAACGCCAGACAGGCGACACACAGGATCCAAAACGTTTTATTCGATACCATAGCGCGGTCCTCTTTCCGATACGTCAGTTTCCCTTGAGCAATTTCCGCAAATCCCGCGTACCCACATGGGCAGGGTCAAACGCCTCAGCTTTGGCGAGATAGTCACGAGCGCTAACCCAATCACCCCGTTTCTTAGCCAGAAAACCGAGATAAAAAAGAATGTTGCCCCTTAAAAACCGCTCCGCGTCTCCGTCCGGGCCCTCGGCTGGACGACACTTCTCTAACGCCGCGCGAAAGGCGCGTTCAGCCCGCGTATCATCAGAAAGCTTATGCAACAGCATTTTACCGAGCGCAAACTCAAGCTCTGCGCAGCCCGGATTATTACGGATGCCCTCTTCCAGCAGCAGCACCGCCTCGGAGGGCCGTTTCAGCATTCCCTCCAACACATAAGCCGAAGTCTCATACGCCTGAATGTTCTGGGGCGAAGCGCGGCAGGCCAGCCACAACCAAGGCAACAGCTCTCGGGTATCCTCGCCTTGGGCGTGCCGATCCTCCTGCGTGTGCACCTGTCCGTTCACCCATGACCAAAGCCCGCCAACGCCACCCGGCAGCGTTTGGCCGGACTCGTCCTCATGTCCGTGCTCATGCTCATGGTCGTGCGTTTCATGCGCTTCCGACAGGCCGTGATCACAAACGGCATCCTTGACGCCCCCGTGGAAATATTCGTCGGCTTTCTTCAGCATCATATCGCTGAACGCCAAACGGGCGTCGCCCAATATCAGTGTCAGGATATCCCCGCCCGCCACCTGCGGCAGGCGGTCAGAAAAAACCGCAGGCAGGCCCTGCCCAAACGCCATGGCCAGCACCGCGCATAAAACAGCCGAACAAATATGAAGTCCCTGCCGCATGACTCAGAACCGTTTCTTTCTGAAGATCACCGCAGACAACGCCAAACAGGCCACCGCATAGCCGACCGCGTAGACCATCACGGCGGCGCAAACGTCCCATCCGATCGGCGGCCAATCGTGGATCAGCCGCTGCCGCAAGTCAAAGAACTCGAGATGGGGGCCAGCCCATTGAATCACCTGCAGCGCCCATTTTCCCGGCACGGGCTGCGTCTGAATCAAGGCCGGCAGACGTTGTCCGAACACCAGCATCAACACCGACAACAAGCCGCAGAGCGTCAAATTGGCCGACGGCGTCATCACAAGCGAACCCAACAGGCCCAACGCCGTGACGATCATCAGAAGGCCCGTATGCAACGTGAAAGCCTGCAAAAGAATCAAAGGAAACCAAACGCCTTGCCGCAGACCGATCAATACCGCATACGCCAGATAAAAAAAAGCCAGCGCCAGAAACGAAGCGGCCAACGCGCCCAGATATTTTCCCAACAGAATCGTACCGCGCCCGACCGGTTTGGCCAACATCGGATAAATCGTGCGGCTATCAAACTCGGGCGGGAGCAGACGCGCGGAAACGCCTAAACCGATCGTCAGAGAAAACAGCCACACCAGCAGCATGGCCAATTCGTTCATGTACCGGCTGGCGCCCGACACCCCAAACGGCGAAAAGAACGCGAGAGGCAACAGGATCACACCTCCCAGCAGAAACACCACGATTAAGTCTTTGCGCCGGTAAAGCTCCAGCACCGACAAACGGGCCAAGGCACCGAGTTGACGCACGCGGGCGCTCATAAAGCCACCTCCGGCCCCGTTTCCCCCAAAACCTGAAGAAAGATCCGCTCCAGATTCTGCTGGCCGTTCCCCGCCACGTCCTTCACCGAACCGCACAAGACCAGCCGACCCTGCTTGAGAATTGCCACGCGATCACAAATCAATTCCGCCTCCGACAATTCATGAGAAGAGAAGAAAACCGTTTTTCCCTGCTGGCGCAACTCAAGGATCAAATCTCGGAAATGGATGCGGGCCAACGGATCCAACCCCGTCAACGGTTCGTCCAATATCAACAAATCAGGATCATGCAGCAACGCCTGCGCAATGCCCGCCCGTTGCAGCATGCCTTTCGAATAGGTTCGCAACAGACGGTTCCCCGCATCCGCCAAGCCCACGCGCGCGATCAGCGTTTCTGACCGCGCGCGTATCTCGCCCTTGGGCATCCCGCACAGGCCGCCATAGAACGCGAGCAACTCCCGAACGTTCAGGTAGGGATAATAATAGGCTGTTTCCGGCATGAATCCGATCTTGCGGCGGGTGGCCGCATCGCACGGATTCCCGCCCAACACGGTCACGCGGCCCGC
>CAZTDL010000724.1:0-2494 GCA_964612775.1 uncultured Lentisphaeraceae bacterium | reverse complement strand
CCCGAACAACAATATCAACGCCTCCCGTTGAAAGGCCGCTGATCAACAAGGTCGCATTGGACACCGCGACCGAGCCGCTGAAACTGTTCGTTCCCGCGAGCGTCAGCGACGCGCCGCCGCAAACGGCGAGATCGCCCTCACCTGACAGAACGCCATCGAACTGACACGTTCCGCCCGCGACCGTCAGCACGCCCGCGCCCAGTTCGACCTTGCCCGCGCCGGTCAGAGCCGCCACCCGTTGCTCCGCGCCGCTCAGATCGACCGTCGCGCCGGACGCCACGTTCAGCGTCGTGTTGGTCGGCAGAACCGCCGTTTCCTGCCGCATGACCAAACGGATTTCGGCGGGCGATAACGCGCGATTGTAGATGGCCACTTCGTCGATCAGTCCCTGAAACCACTTGTCGGCGGGACTTCCCATGCGCCCGATATAAAACTGATTCGTTCTCCCATCCAAATTCTTGTAGCCGTCCTGAACCATGAGGACACCATCGATATAAAGCCTGCGGCATGTTCCAGCCGCATTCGGGTCATAGACGGAGGCGATGTGATGCCACCCTTCCGGCGCGCCGCCGAAATCGAGACGGTCGATGCCTTCCGAATCCAATCCCGCTTGCGCATTGGTATAACGGATCCCGCGATTGGCTGTTCCCGACAACCGAAGGACGTGACACTCACTCCACCCCGTCGCTCCCCAGAAAACAAAGGCCCCCGAGGAATCCGCATCCGTTTTGGGATTGATCCACGCCGAAATCGTCACCGCCTGGTTCCCGGTCGGCATCATTTCCGGAAACACGCTGTTGGTCCAGACAAGATAGCTATAACCGGACGTGAGATCCAGTGCCCCTCCGTACTTTCCGGTAGAGGCGATCGCGACCGAACTGGTCGACACGGCCAAATCGTAACCGTAGGGGCCGCTGTCTTTACCCGGATTCTCCGCGTCGTCGAAGTGATAGCAGGCGACGGAACTCACAGGCGTCATACCGGCAAGCGCATCCCGGACCGTCCGACGCCCCGACATAGCCGCTTGAATTTCGGAGGCGTTCAGGGCGCGGTTGAAAATCATCACCTCGTCCAACAGCCCGTCGTAATAATTCGCCGTGTTATAGGGTGCTCCGCCGAGCTGCAGGAGGCCGTTCGTGATCGCCAGCGTATACGATGTCGAGTCCGTCCATTTCAGTGCGCCATCGACATACACCCGTCGGATACCGTTTGAACTGTCGAAAGTCCCCGCAATATGGTGCCAACCGTTGCTCAACGCATCGTCGAACAGATTGATCCCCACGCCAACCGTCTGATTGTTGCCGAAGTTTGAGAACAAAAGAGACGTCGTCGTGTCGAACCGGAAGAGGCTCGCATTTTTATCACTCACCCAGGAACATCCCCAATAGAGCGGCATCCCCTTGGTGTTTCCCGTCGAGGGATTACACCAGACGGCGAAAGTGTAGGAACCATTACCCGTCGGCAGGGTTTCCGGAAAACGATTCGCCTCCAACAGATCCTGGTCGGCCGTATTGAAACTTGCCGCCCCGCCGTATCTGCCGTTCGCCGTATAGGCCGGCGTATTGCCGGCGGTAAGATCGTATCCGTTGCCACTGCTGTCTTTTCCAAGATTCGAGGGTTCATCGAAGCGGTAATACGCCTGAAGTCCCGGAATGCCCTTCGGCACCAACGCCAACGTGCCTTCCTGAACCTCCGTCGCGCCGGTATAGGTGTTGCCGCCCGACAAAGTCAGCGCGTAATCCGCACCGCGTTTGACGAACGCACCGTCACCCGAAACCGCCGACCGGAAAACCGTGGAGGTTGCGGTCCCTATACCGCCCACCGTCAGCGTCCCGCCGTTCTGCAGCGCGATTCCGCCCGCGGCACCCTCGCCGCCGAGTGTCGCGACCGTCTGATCGCCCAACAGATACAGAAATCCGTCGTAGCCGACTTCGAGATTCGCCGTAGCCGGCAACAGATTGTCGACCGCATACCCCGACGTATCCGGCTCCTGCCCCGACGTTCGGACGACGAACAGTTCCGCTCCGTTCATCGCCCAGTCGGCGATCATGAAATCGTCGATCAGCCCTTTGTAATAGGACGTCGCCCACCCCCGTCCGATTGTGAAGTTACCCGCAACGACCGACAAGGCCGTGATTTGATTGTCCGCGAGACACAGCGTCCCGTCGATATAGAACCTGAACTGGCTTCCCGTATAAATGATCGCGACATGGTGCCAATGGCCATCGGCCAAGTTGCCCGAAAACGGGATACTTCGGTTGTTGCTCCAGTTCGTATATAGCAGTGGCGTCGAAGACGCCGGAGTGTCGAATCGTATTCCATTGCTCGTCCACCCCGGAGCGGCATACAAGCCCCACCCGTAAATGACGGCTGTGTTCGGCACGTCCGCATCGGGTTTCATCCAAAACGCAATCGTGAACGGCATGTTATTTGTCGGCAGTCCTGTGACGTTCTTACCGGCGCCCTTCCCCGCGAGGTACGCCCCATTGTTCAG
>CAZTDL010000723.1:0-2501 GCA_964612775.1 uncultured Lentisphaeraceae bacterium | reverse complement strand
CTCGGAATGGGTGGACCGCCGTGCCAGCGATGGCGGAGCCCGGTGCACCGAACGCCATTGGACCTCCTCCGGTATCGGCTGGCGGTCGATGGCGTTGCCGAATACGTCGAACATGCGTGAAAGAATGTTTTTGCCGACCGGCGCCTTGAGCGGTCCGCCCGTATCCTCCACAGGCATGCCGCGGGAAAGCCCTTGCGTGGGCGTCAAGGCGATCCCGCGCACGTGGTGCGCATCGCGCTGCGCCAGCACTTCGATGACGATCTCGTTTTCGGCCCCCGCGCGAAGTACCGAGTAAATAGGCGGCAACTGTCTTTCGAACCGAATATCCACGACACTGCCGCGCACGGATGAGACGATGCCCGGATTATGTGGTGCGTTTTCACGGGCCTGCATCGGCTGACGGCGATCTTTGCAAGGCGTTTCCATTTGCGTGAGGTCGCCTTCTATCGTGCTTCCTTCACAGGGATTTCACCGTGTTGGCGGGTTCAGCGTCCCAATAGCCTTTGCGATCATAGTAGTTGTGCAGGTCGATCTCAAAACTGCGGGTGAGCAGAGACCAGTTCGTGTATTCCGGTGCCCGCTTGATAATATCGCGTGTCAGATTCACAAACACTTTCGCCGTATCCCAGCTCACGCTGTCGATCCATTGCGGCGAAACCAGAACCTTTTTTCCCGGCCACCAATTCTGCGTGTCGATGACCAGGTAGCGGATCGCCCACGTTTCATCGTCGATGATGAAATCCTCCACGTGGCCAATCTCGCCGTCCGTCGTCTGGATATGATACCCGCCCACGGCGTGAGTGCTGCGCAAATGAGGGTCCTCCGGTTTCTTTTCTTGGGAGGCTTTAATCAACGCTTCACGGTCACGAACGATGTTGGGATAAGCGCCCCACATATAGGCCCCGTCCCAATACATCGGCCAGCCGAAATACCCGTAGTAGGCCTCCTCGAATTGGCGTGATACAGGCTTGTCCCTATCCAGAGACGGACTGTCCTCGATCTGTTTTCTGGTCAAATCGACGGTGATCTTCTCTTCCTCCGTAACCACGCCGACCAGCGCATAGGGTGAAAGCAACACTTGCCTGCCCAGAAGCCAATTCCCTGTTTCGGCAACCAGATAACGAACCGTCCAGTGCTGATCATCGAAGTAGAATTCCTTTGCCTTCCCTATATCGCCGTCAAGGCTTTCCAAGGTGTAACCCTTCAACGTTTTGGCTTTGCGTAACATGGTCGTTGCCCTTTCAATATTTGGGTTTAGTTAAAACTCACTGTTGCCGCCCGGATGAAGGGGGCCGGAACAATCGATTAAACACCCGTCCACACCAACTGTTCATCGCTATATTGTACCTAAGGAGGTCGCTTCGCTATGGGGTTAAACCCTACCGAATCGTATGTCCTGACGGTTGTCATTTCGAATCCTTGGAAGATCAGGAAGATAAAGGCGTAAACGAACTTCTTGAGTGACGGATAATACGGAAAACAGAGAGAAAGCGAGATGCATGGCCAGTGGTCTTTTTTGGCCGTAAAGACAGAGCGATGCCTCGAAATCGAGAGGTTCAACCCGTTAGACCGGCCGGTACAACGGGCGCGTATCGCGACATTTGTGAAGCGGTGTCCGACTCGGCTAGTGATGTTCACCACAGGTTTCGGTGACCCTGTCTTCGATGATCTGTGGCGGGTTCTGCCACGGGTGAAGGGGGCCAAGATCATCGCGAATCATTCGGTGAGCGTGTCGCGAGGGTACGTACATCACCCCATATGTTAATTAAGTGTTTAGGTCTAAATTAGAGTGACAAAGAAAGATTATATTATGAAAACACGGTTTATGACATTACGGAATGTGCGGTTGACGGCGACTCTCTTGTTCTGCTTCGCAAGCGGAGCTGAAGCCGCGAGTGTGGATTTGGGCACGGCGGCGAACTTCGGAGTGCTCGCCGGTTCGACGGTGACCAGCACGGGGGCCACCATGATCACTGGCAATCTTGGCGTGAGTCCGGGAGGCGCCATTACGGGCTTTCCGCCGGGTATCGTGAATGGGACGATTCACGTAGCCGACGCAGTTGCCTCACAGGCCCAATACGACGCGTTTACGGCGTATAACACGCTCTTGGCCTTTACGGGAGCTACGGACCTGACCGGCCAGAACTTGGGGGGCCTCACACTGACGCCGGGCACCTACAACTTCAACACGGCGGCCCAACTGACAGGGACGCTGATTCTCGACGGTCAAGGCCAGACGAATCCGAATTTCGTCATCCAGATCGGAAGTACGTTTACGACAGCCTCGGCCTCATCGATCTTGTTGATCAACGGTGCCAACTACGACAACGTTTTCTTCCAAGTCGGTAGCTCGGCCACCCTCGGCGCGGGAACGGATTTCTCTGGAAATCTCATCGCCCTCACGTCCGACACACTTAATTCCGGCGTCACTGTGAACGGACGGGTCTTTGCCCTCAACGGTGCTGTTACGCTCGACGGCAACACCATCATGGCGATACCGG
>CAZTDL010000722.1:0-2504 GCA_964612775.1 uncultured Lentisphaeraceae bacterium | reverse complement strand
TCGCCTCGGGCACGACACCTTGCCGCCGCGTCAGGTGCTCTTCACCGCCGAACTCATTCCCCGCGGCTCGACGATTCACATGACGCCCGCCGCGCGCCGATCCCGAGGCACACGAGAACCCAAAACGCGGATGTGACACCGGAAATCTGCACCTGCAACGGCGTCGGCAACGCGTAGATCGCGAACAGCACCGGCACGCAGACAGCCCAGTTCGTCACCAGGACGGGCAAGTATTCCGTGCGCAAAAAGTCGGTCGGCCACTCGTGTCGCGCGCGGCTGATCGAAAAGTCGCGGCCGACCCAGAAATAGAACGCCGCGTTCGACGGGGCGTTGAGGAACGCCGAAAACGCGAATTGGTCGACGGCGACCTTGAAGGCCAGCGTCGGCAAATCATGCCCCGTTCCGAACCAGTCCGCCTGAAGCAGATAAAAACGGTCGATCACGATGCCCCATAGCCCGCACCAGATGCCTTGCGCCACGGCCGTCAGAACCGGACGACGCGTGCGGACGGACGCGCCTGCCACCAAAAAGATTCCCGGCAGAACACCGTTAAAAACAAGGCGGTTGAGGAACGCCGCCACCGCGCCGCTTTCCGTTTGCCACCGCGCAACAGGCGCAAGCGCCTCCGCCACGCTCGGAACAAAGTAATACGCCAGCACCATCGCCGCGGCCAGCGCCCACAGCGCGGCCATCGGCACGGCGTTCACCTTCACCGACTCCCATCCGATCCGCCACGGGCTCTTCCTGTCCGCCGTAATCTCGGCGAAGGAGGTCCCGCCCGGTTCTGTCCGCTTTTTTCCACTTGCGGCACAGTATACCACATGCACCGTCCGCGGCAAAAGTCCTCCGCTATGAGGGAACTCTCGGATTTGACAAACCAAGCCTGCGGCAAGGCTTGCACGCGCTCACGTTTCCGCTCCAGGCGTAGGTGTCATCTCACGACGAGGGGACTCGAACGGATGACGATTCTCGGGGTGAAACGCGATCGCGGACACTTTCTTAAGCTGCTCGGCGTTATGGCCGAACGTTACGGCGTGATGGGGAACCGTTGCCACCTGCTCATCGTGTCTCTGGCGGGGAACGTGAGCCGGGCGATGCAGTGGCTGAACACGAGTTGCGGCGTGTGTTTCAATCTGAAACACGGGCGTTCCGGCGCGCTGTTCCAGTCCCGTTTCAAGGAGACGTCCCCTTGGACAAACCCAGAATCCAGACGCATGACCCCTGGCTGATTCTAATCCGCGGGTCGCAGGTTCAAGTCCTGCCAGAGGCACCCTCCGAAAGCCCGTCCTGCGGAAATTCCGGGCTCAGTCTTCAGGCGGTTCTGGGGCGGCCGTGTTCCCGTCACACGCGTGACGTCCATGTTTCATGTCCGATTCGATCCTGTCCAGTTGGATCTGGAGCGTCTTCAGCGTTTCCAGTGTCGTGTTTCGCGAGCTGTAGACCCACCACCAGAGCTTCATCAGCACGGTCCCTTCGTGCAGGATCAGGATGAGCAGCACCATCCCGAGCATTGTTTTCACGTTGTCAGTCGCAACGAATTTCAGAAAACACAGCAGAATGGCCGCCGTGATGGCCGCCAAGTAAGCCCAGGTGAAATACTTCGCCCGCTTTGTTTTGCTCTGATACATACGGCAAACCTCCTCCATCACGCGTTCGTGTTTCTTTTCGTCGCCTCGGCCCTGCGGTTCCGCAAAAAGGCCTTTCAATTTCCGGTCAAAATCTTCTGCGTTCATCGTTCCTCCTCGAGGACGTGCCTCAATTTCCCGCGGGCATAGTGTAGCCTCGACTTCACGGTTCCGGCAGGAATGTCAAGCAGGTCGGCGATGTCCCCGACCGACAGCTCGTCGAAGTAATACAGGGTGATGATTTGGCAGTCGGCCCTTTCAAGGCGGCAGAGGGCGGCATGCACCTCTCTCACGCGCCGCGCCGCCTCGTCGGAGTAACTCTCGGGGATCGTTTCCGCGAACGACGCATGGATCTCCCGTCTTTTGACTTCACGCCGGATCCAGTCGATGCAAAGGTTGTTCGTCATCCGGAGAATCCATCCGGGGAACGCGGCGGGCGTCTCAAGCCTGGGCAGCGCTTGGATCGTCTTGCGCCACGTGTCCTGAACGATGTCCCACGATGCCGCTTCGTCGCGCGTCACACGGAAGGCCCGCGCCCAAAGACGTTTCTGCCACCGTCGCACAAGTTCCTCAAAAGCGTCCGACAGTCCCTGTTGCGAGCGCAATACAAGGATCTCGTCTCTCAGACTCTCTGCCGATTCTCTCATTTTGTCTCTAAGACGCGTGCGGAGGGCAAACGGTTCAAAAAGCGATTCGAAGGCGTCGCATTCAGAATGCGGCCACAGCCGCCGGGGGTGTAACCTTTTGTCTGTAAATTCAAAAAAGGGCTGTTGACCCCTTCGCGGGGTTGGAGCTTGAAAGAAGGCGGGTCATGGCTATCCTTAGGTGTTGCTGAACACAAAGAAAGGACGAACAAGCCATGACCCACGAGGAGAAAGG
>CAZTDL010000721.1:0-2506 GCA_964612775.1 uncultured Lentisphaeraceae bacterium | reverse complement strand
CAGCGCCGCTGCCGGAGCAAGCTTGCCGCTCTGATTGTTCAAAACCCAGTTGTGGTCATATCCGCCGCCATTGCGGAGTTGCTCATCATCCGCGTTGATACGGGCACCGATCGCCCAAGGAACAGTAAAATCAAATGGCGTGCCCTTGACCGGCACGATCTTGCCGGTCGGAATCAAGCCCTTGTTCACCGGCGTCATTTGGTCCGCAAAGAGCGTGAGCTCGTGGTCAAGGATCGTACCCTCGGCCTCGCCCTTAAAATTGAAATAGAGATGCTGCGTCATATTGATCGGCGTGGCCTTGTCTGTTACGGCCTCGTACTCGATGCGCCACACATTTTCTGAAGTGAGCCAGCAGCACACCGTCACGTCAAGTTTTCCGGGATATCCCTGATCGCCGTCCGGGCTGGTCATGGTAAACTTAACGCCGACGCTCCTGCCGTCTGAAAGAGGTTCGCTGTGCCACACATAGGCGTTGAAGCCCCTGTCTCCGCCATGCAACGAGCAGGGAATGTCGCCGGGCGTATTGTTGAGCGGCAACGTGTACGTTTTACCATCCAGCACAAATTTACCGTTGGCGATGCGATTGCCGAAACGTCCGATCAGAGAACCGAAATACGGATCGATCGTCTCATACCCCGCAACATTGTTAAACCCGAGCGTGATGTCGGTCTTGGCTCCCGTCCTGTCCGGCGTGTAAAGCCGCACGACCTTGCCGCCATAATCGATCACGTCCATCACAACGCCCCCCGCACCGGTCAACGTATACTGCTGAACCAGTTGACCATCCTTGGTCTTGCCAAAAGGCTTCACCACCACAGAAGGCTCACACACGTCATTCATTTTCTTGCACTCTCCCTTATCCGTAACGCATCCGGTCAAAGCCGCTGCGGCGACACCAAACAACACCGCTCCGCGCATCGTTAGACACCTCATCTCCAACCTCCTCACTTAGCGCCGATCGCGTACGCGGCAAGCCCCTTGCCCCGACGCAAATACAGCACCCCACCAGAAACCACCGGCGAGGACCAATGAGGTCCGTTGCCATAATCGATCTTAAACGAGGAAATCACCTTGTACGTGTCGGGACCGACAGCAATAAGCATCACATTCCCGCCGTTCTCATCGTAGGTGATCAAACCGGCGGGCGTTACGCAAAAGGACGTCTTCCGTGCGCCCTCGACCTGATAAACGATTCTGCCGGTCGCAGGATCAAAACAGGAGAATTTACCGCCTCCTGAAGAAAAGACCCGTCCCTTGCAGAAAGCCACACCTTGAAAATGATTATCCGAAGATTTATCAAACCACGCCCGCGTCACGGTGTCTCCCGAAACAGCCAGCATCTCCGCGCCATAGCCATACCCCGACGAGACGAACACCCGATCCTGACCGCACAACACCGGCGTATTCGGATGGACGGCATACTTATTCCGATGCGGATGACGCCAGATCGGCACGCCGGTCGTGGCGTCCACGCCGACCACATGGTCCTCCAGCATGGTGACCACCTGGGATCGTCCATTGATCTTCCTCAGGGCGGGCGAACAGTACGCGCTGCGTTCGCTCAGTCCCGTGCTCATCCACACCGTAGCGCCCGTCTTCACATCAAGCGCCACGACTGACGCATTCGGCCCACCCGGTTGGCAAATCACCTTGCCGTCATAAATAAGCGGATTTTCAGCAATGCCCCACGTGATGTTGCGCCCGCCGAACTTGACGTGCGTGTCCACGCCCCAAACGCTCTTGCCGGTCTTGGCATCCATGCACGCAACCTGCCCCATACCGCTGATCAGATAAAGACGGCCTTCAAAAAAAGTCGGCGAAGTCCGAGCAAACTCGTACGAGGCGCCCCATTCCGGACCATAATCCGCCTGCCAGAGAAGTCTCCCGGACTTGGCGTCAAGCGCGTAAAGATGGCCTTCGCGACTGCTTTTATCCCCAGTGCACCCCGTGATATAGAGCGTTCCTTCAGCCACAATCGGCTCAGAATAACCTTCGCCGGGCAGTTGCATTTGCCATACGCGCGGCGGCCCTCCTGCCGGCCATGCGGGTAACAGCGTCTCTCCCGTCACAATCAGATCACGATTCCGCCCTCTCCACTGCGTCCAATCGTCCGCACGCGTTGAGACAACGGCACACAAAATCAGAGTCGCCGACAGCACGCGCCGGCAAAAAAAACGCTCAAAGCGTATATAATCAGCATTCAACATGGTCATCATTTTATTGAATTCGCTCACAGATACCAAGCCGAAATTCGTAGTTGTGGTATCCGGTCCGCATAAATTAAACTATTCAAATATGGTGAGATCCATTTATATGATAACTGCGCTGTGTCTAAGTCTTGTTGCGGCAAGCGTATGCGCCGCTCCCGTCAGCAGCCTTTATAGAACCGTGTCCTTTCAGCAGCCCACCCTCTCACAGACAAGGGATGGCCTCATTTGCGTGATGGTGGACGGATGCGAGCGCGATGTCCAGACGGCAAAGCCTGTTCTTCCTGTCGCAGGCGTCT
>CAZTDL010000720.1:0-2508 GCA_964612775.1 uncultured Lentisphaeraceae bacterium | reverse complement strand
CAGACGAGTCAGCTGAACGGCAACGCGCTGAACGCCGTCCACCTGCACGGCGGGACGACCCTCGACTTCTACGATCTGGTGTCAGGCCCCGCATGGGGACTGGTCTGCGACGACAACACGCGGTACAACGTGGATAACAGCGGCAGCTCCACGCAGAACAGCTGGAGAGGCCCCGTCACCTTGAACGGCACGCTGTTTCTGACCAGCGACGGCACCTTCAACGGCGGTTTCGCGGGGATGATCTCCGGCACCGGCTCGCTGGTCAAAACGAACGACCACAATTTCTTCATCACCGGCACCAACAACACCTACAGCGGATCCACACGCGCGGTCGGCGGCTGGCTGTACGTGAACAACATCCGCAACGTCGGCGAGCCTTCTTCACTGGGACAGCCCGCGACCGTCGAAGACGGCACCATCCACCTCGGCGGCGGCGGCACGCCCGGACGTCTCGTTTACCGCGGCGCCGGAGACACCTCCGACCGCGTCATCGATATGGCCGGCACAAGCGGCTGGGTAACCTTGGGCCATGAGGGAACCGGTCCGCTCGTCTACAGCAACCTCACCGTTTCGACGCCCGGAGCCAAAATACTCTATCTGATCGGAGGTTCGACCAGCACTGCGGAGCTCGTCGCCTCCGTCGTCAACAGCAGTTCCGGAAACACGACCGTTGAAAAGCAAAACGCGACGACCTGGATCCTGTCAGGAAACAACACCTACAGCGGAGGAACCACCGTTCAGGACGGCACGCTGATCTACAAGGGAAACAACGCGTTGTCCGGCAGCCTCAACGTGAGCAAGGGCACGCTCGACTGTCGCGGCACCAACGCGTACGGCAGCTCCGCCGCCATCTATGTGGGGAACGCCAACAATGGCATCCTGAAACTCTCCCCCGGCTCCAAGCTGTCATGCGCGAGTGATTTCCGCATCGGCCACCCCAACGGCTGTGGCGCATTCTACCTCGATGGAGGAACCTTCACCAATGCGCAGGGCGCGGGCGAGCAGAATTTCAATTTCGGCTGTGAGGCGAACGCGTACGGCTACCTGCTGATGACCGGCGGCAGCGTCTACTCCGGACGTCTCCAGACGGGAGGCTACTCCGGAGGCACGGCCTTCGGAACCGCCGTGCTCCGCATCAAGGGGGGAACGCTGAACTTCCCGGACTGGATTATCCTCGGACGGAGACGCGGAGGCAAAAGCGCCGTCACGCTGGACGGCGGCACGTTCACACACGCAGGGTCGAGCGAATTCGCCTTCTGCCGCAACGGCGGCGACGGCGAAGTGAATCTGACCGGCGGCACGCTGAACAACACCGACGGGCCGATCACCTACCATTCCCTGTCGGTCGAGGGAACCGGCGTCGTCAACCTCTGCGCCGGAAAGCTGAACGCGCGGTATTTTCGCAATGACGGCGGGGCGGCCTACCTGATGTTCTCCGGCGGAACGCTGGCATCGAGCGCCGACTCTTCCGCGTTCGTGCCCGCCAACATGACCGGCGTCTATTCGTTCGGCGCATTCGAAACATTCGCCGGCGGCGCGGTCATCGACTCCAACGGCAAAGCCGTCACCATCCCGGCCGCGATCCGCGCGCCAACGGGCCAAAGCGTCGCCGCCATCGCGCTTGCGACACAGGGTTACGGCTACATCGGCGAACCTTATGTGGTGATCGAAGGTGACGGCGTCGGCGCCACAGCCGTCGCAAACATCACCGACGACGGCAGAGGCAAGGGCACTTTCAAGATCGCCAACATCACGATGACATGTCCGGGCGTAAACTACACGGCGGCGAGCGAGGCCGACCCCTTGCGCGCGGCCAGCCACGCCTCTGCGGCGTCATGCCCAGGCTTAAGATCAGCGTTTGCGACATCGCTGGCGAGATAGCGATCCAACAAATCGACGGGACATTGGATTTCGTTCTCGGTCATGATCCCCAGCATCGAGGGATCGTCTGCGGTGGCGGCCAGCGCCTGACCATAGGTTTCGCAGAACGCCGGGAACGCGGGATGAAACACCGGCATGCAGCGGTTCGGAAAGCCCTGTGTGCCGGAAGCCGCCTCGACGAGCCCCCTCTCGCGCGCAAAGGCGAAGAGAAAGTTATGCCGCCGAACCCATACCAGCGGCTGACGAACCTTCTGCAAACGCGTGCTGGAACCATTGCCGAGCCCATTGAAGCCATTCGTCCGGAATTGCGCCGTCACCGCTTCCGCCCACGCTTCCGGCGAGCCGAAATTCGATTTCACGTCACGCGGCTCGCGCACCGTGTTGACGCCCACATGGTAGAAACGGCACCCCTCCGGGTCGATAAGCCACCAGCGGCCGTCCAGCTTCTGCGTGCGGAAAAAACCGGTCGCCCGCTCGCGCGGCAGATCCAGACACCCTCCGTAGCGATTCAGTTTCACGCGGTCGCCCGACGGCGCGTAGCCGTCCAGATTCTCAAGCAGACGCGTGTCGTGTGCGCGCCACGGCCCCGGCGCGGCGGGATTGCTGCCATGCGTCTCCACCACCACG
>CAZTDL010000719.1:0-2511 GCA_964612775.1 uncultured Lentisphaeraceae bacterium | reverse complement strand
GACGCGCCGCTGCGCGCGGAGCGCTGCGCGTATGCGGACGGCGCGTACGCGCAGCGCTCCGCGAGCAGCGGCGCGTCCGCAAGCGCTGCGGGAAGTTTCACCTTCACCGTCAGGGCCTCCCGGCGCAGATTGAACACGCAGACGATGCGCCGCCCGTCGGCCGCGGTGCGCACGAACCGCCGCCGCCTTCTCCGGCACGTCGGTCTCGAGCCACGCGAGGTCCCCTCCCGTGAACGCCGGTTCTGCGGCCCGGAGGGCGCAGAGCTTCGGCAGCACGGCGCGGCAGCATTCCTCCTGCCCGGCAGTCAGGTACGGCACGCCGTCCAGCGCGAACGCGAATGCCACCGGCACGGGGTCCCAATGCGGGGACCCGCGCAGGAAAAGGCTTCCCTCCGGACGGTTTTCCCGCATCTGCCGCCACAGGCGTTCGAGTTCGGAAACGGGCTGACGCGCCTTCAGCACGTCGTTCAGCGCGGCGTTCCACGGCGGCGGGAAGTCGGCGTCGAAGGCGCCGCGCTGGTTACCGAGACGCCCCCTCGGCCACGAGCACAAGACCGGGTTTCACGCCTTCGGCCGCCCGGCGCGCCAGCTCCCACGTATCGAGCGGCAGGCGGTCGGCCCCCGACACCACCCAGCCGTCGGCCGACGATCCGACCCAGCGCGGCACGAGGTTCGTGAGAACGAAAAGCCCGCCCTCGCCGTCCGTCCGGGGACTGACGCAGTGGGCCAACGCCTTCAACCCGGCGGCGTGCGCGGCGGCGGTGAACGCCGCCACCTGCTCCGATGCCGCAGCCTCCTCCCGCATCCGCACGATGGTCACCCCGCTCGCCGCGAGGACGGGCATGTCCGCCGTGGCCGCCGCCGGCACCTGCGCGACAACGCCTTTTTCTAGCCATTCCGGAACGTCTCTGGCCGCCAGAGCCAGCGCCAACGCCGAGCACACGCCCGAAAGCATGACCTTATTCACAGAAAATCTCCTTGTCTACTGTTCGCCATTTCTTTTCACTATACAAAAGGCTCGCGGAAACACTTTTTCCACGCGCCGGCGGCGTCTTTGACGACCGACTTCTCGCGGAGCTTCGCCCGTTCTTGCGGGTCCTTCACACCATAAGTGAACCCTTCCATGTCGTGATTGCCGTAAACGAAAAGTTTTTTCGCGTGCCGGCCGTCATCCGCCTTGACGCGGCACCAGAAATCGCCGACCCGTTGCGGTTCGCTAAGCAGGCCTCGGTCCGCCATATCGCCCGCGACGATCACGCCGTCAAGCGGACGCGCGACCGTCACCATTCCACAAGGGCGAAGGAGTTCGGCTCGAGCTTGAGCGTTGCGAAACCATCCGCGCCGACGACGAGAGGCGTTTCGGTGTACGTGCGGACAACGTCCGTTACGTGGCAGCGTGCGTTATCGAAGGAGAGTCCTGCGGGAACCGGAATCTTCACGCGGCGCGTCTCCACGATGTTGTTGTCGTCCGAATACCGCGCGACGAAAAGCGCGAGCTTCCCGGCGGCGTTTTTCGCCGCGCACGCGAAGAGTTGGGGCTGCTTGATGTCCGGCGTCGCGACGGAAGTCTTCACCTGCGTGCCGAGGTCCGCGAGCCGCCGCCACGCAAGGAACGGATAGTATCCCTTCATCGGCTTGAGCGTGAGCGTGTCGAACATGCCGTTCATCCCGCATCCGACGCGCGCATCGTAGAACATGAGCAGGTCCAGCGGCGCGTCCTGGCACGTGATCATCACCGCCGCGATCGACGCCGCACCTTTCTGGTTGAAGCGGCCCGATTCGCATTCGAGCGAATACACCCACTCGTCGGACCATCCCCGCACGTAGTTCCATTCGTTGAGGTGCGACTCGGTTTTCGTGAATCCATTGTCGTCCAGCAGCTTGCGCGCCAGAACCGCATCGCGGGCGGGATGCGTCGCGTCCCTGTAGTACCGGTGCCACGAATAGAAGTCGAGCGGCAGGTTGTTCGTGGCGCAAAACGGCACGAAGTCCTTCTGCCACGCGCCCCACCAGCAGAACGCCGGTCCGCCGATCTTGATCGTGTCGCCGAAGCATTTGCGCAGATGGAGGGACGTCACCTTGTAGAGTTCGAGGAACTGCTCCACGGTGCCCGTCCAGGTCGGCCCCTGCCGACCGTCAGCCGTCGGCTTGTTGCCGTCCGGTTCGTTCCAGATCTCCCAGTACTTGATGTTTAACTTGAAGCCGTCCGCCCAGCCCTCGTTGTAGTGGCGCACCACGTGCTCACAGATGCGCGCCCACTTCGCGAAGTCCTTCGGCGGATTGACGCCGTACTTCTTGATCCAGTGTTCGATGGACTGTCCTAAACGGTAATACGGTTCCGTCCCCGCCGCGCGGATGTTCGAAAGGTACTCGTCCGTGATCGTGAAATCGTAGTTCTTCGGGTCGTTCTCGTCCGCGTCGAAATCCGGGAACACCGCCGAAATGTCCACCGTGTGCGGTCCGCCGTAGGACGAACAGTGGTTCGCGTCGTGGATACGCGCGTACGGGATC
>CAZTDL010000718.1:0-2513 GCA_964612775.1 uncultured Lentisphaeraceae bacterium | reverse complement strand
CGTATTCATCGACAAGGGAAATCGTGTGATGCGGAATGCCGAGGTGTGCGGCCGTCTCTTGGGCTGAAGCAATGTCTTCGGCCTCGCCCGGTCCGTAACAGGCGCTCTGTTTCGAAGCGGTCAACGGGCGCTTGGGATCCCAGATGCTCATGGTGAGACCGATCACGGCATATCCTTGTTGTTTCAAAAGCCAGGCCGTAACCGCGGAGTCGATGCCTCCGCTCAGTCCCACCGCGACCGTCATGTTTTCCGGTTTGTCTACGGTTGCGAGTTGCATTGCGCTTCTCCTAATATCCTAAAAGTTTTGCTATCAGATTGCGGGCCTCGGCTGGAGTGTGCCCGCATCATTGTTCGCCAGCGTCGCGGAGATTGAGAAAAGCGGGTCGTGAAGTTCCGATGTAAAACGCTCCAAGTCGAGCATTCCGTCAGATGTCGCCCGCACAAAAGAAACAGCGTGTCCGCGTTTTTCTAAAACCCGGCATGGATTCAGCACGGACTGATGTTTGATCGCGGTGGTGACGATTCTGCCCCGACGTTGTGCGCTATTCATTGCCGCGCCGAAAAGTGCCGTGTTGTTGGATTCCGTGCCGCCGCTGGTGAAAATGATTTCATCCGGGTGGGCACCAATCAAGCGCGCCACCTGACCGCGTGCTTTGGCAATCTTCAGTCGGGCTTCTTGCCCATAGAAATGAAGGCTGTAAGGATTTCCAGTCGCGAGCTCGAGAAAGGACATCATCTCCGCTTTTACGAGTGGATCCGGTGGACGGGTCGCATCGTCGTCGAAACAAAAGGGTTTTGTTTTCATAAACTTGAATGTCTATCGATTTGATTCATTTTTACAAATGAGAGGAATGATGTAAAGCGCGCAATTAATGACGAAAATTCAGACCGGCGAGAAAAATATTCATTTTCCAGTTGCGGCGAATCCGTCTGTCTGCTAAATTCACAACCATGTCGATAGATTAGGTAGTGTATTAAACGTGAACGATAAGGAGATTAAAATGAACAAAAAGGCTTACATTGTGAAGAAACTGGTATTTACGGCGGGATTGCTCGCCGTGGCGGCTGAGGCGGGCGTCCCGCTGAACGGGTTGCAGGGCAACGGCGGTATCGCTTTTAACCCTCTGGCCTATCTGGCCGGAAGTTATGCGGAAGGCGAGAAAGGCGGACTCGGCGAGTGGGTCTCCAAGCCGCAAGTCGGCGCGTGGTATGTCAACCTCGATGACGCGGACATCAACTGGTATGCGGCGAGTGCCGCCTTCTCGGTCGCCAAACGGTTGGAGCTCTCCTATGGCTACGGGCTGGTCGACGTGGATGGAACCGAGATCAACACCCACAGCCTGGGCGCGAAGGTGAAACTGCTGGACGAGAATTTCGGCGACACCGTCTGGGTGCCGGCATTGGCCGTGGGCGGCCTCTGGAAGTACACGGACGCCGAAACGGCCGACATGCTTGGACTGGATGACAACGGGTTCGACGCCTATCTGGTCGCCACCAAGCTGATCACGCAGACGCCGCTCCCGGTGCTGCTCTCGGCCGGCGTGCTTGAGTCGGACGAGGTGGTGAACGGCGTGTTGGGCCACGGCGGCTACGATACCGTTTTCTTCGGCAACGTCGACATCCTGCCCGCGAAGAATGTTGCGGTGGGTGTGGAGTATAAACAGGGTGTCGATGCGGGCAACGGCATTGAGAATTCCGATTATTGGGAAGGACACGTGGCGTGGTTCGTGACGGGAAAACTGACCTTGGTGGCGGCGTATGCCGATACGGGCGACGAGACCAAGGGTTTTGCGGATCTTGGGGTGGGGAGCGGACTCGTGCTGAGCGCGCAGTATGCGTTTTAAGCGACGGAAAAGTGAAGTAAGGGCCAAAAGTCGTTGACGGGGCAACACGTATCGCCTATATTGTAAACATAACGACTAGACAAACTAGTGTTTACAAGGGATTCCCGTCAACCGGCCGACAGACGAAGGAGAAAAAACATGAGCGACATAAAACAAGGTTTTCACACGCTGTCTTTGCACGCGGGTCAAGTTCCTGATCCGACGACCGGATCGCGCACCGTGCCTCTTTATCAGACGGTTGCTTACGTGTTCAAGAGTTCGGAGCATGCGGCCAATCTTTTCGCGCTGAAAGAATTCGGCAACATCTATAGTCGGCTGATGAATCCCACGACGGACGTGTTCGAGAAGCGCGTGGCCGCCATCGAGGGCGGTACGGGCGCGCTGGCCACGGCTTCTGGGCAGGCGGCGAGCACCTATGCGCTTCTGGCGATCACGCGGCTCGGCGACGAGATTGTGGCCGCCGACAATCTGTACGGCGGAACCTATCAGCTTTTCCATCATACCTTGCCGAAGCTGGGGCGCAAGGCGATCTTTGTGAACTCCCGCGATCCGGAGGCGTTTCGCGCTGCGATGACCTCTAAAACCCGCGCGATCTATGTGGAGACGATCGGGAATCCCAAATTGGACGTGCCGGACTTTGAGGCGATCGCCAAGATCGCGCACGACGCG
>CAZTDL010000717.1:0-2520 GCA_964612775.1 uncultured Lentisphaeraceae bacterium | reverse complement strand
GCCGCCCTCGGTCTTCTCGACCGGTACCTCTTTTTTGCGGGCACCGCTCTGATCCAGCGCGTAACAACGGGTCTTCGCGGGATCGGACGGCAGCGTCAGCGTCGCAGGGACGCCTTCCACCAACACGGTGCCGTTGCCCCAGTCCGACCGGTTGCGATAGGCGATTTCCGTGTCCGAAACCTTCTCGATCTCCACGCCTTCGTTCGCCGCAAAACCCGTCGCCGCAAGAAGAATGCTTGCGGGGCGGGCCGCCCCGCCGAACCCGGTGGCGTCGCGCGAGACGAGCGAGACCGTTGCCCAGTTCAGCCGCGTTTTTCCGACCGCCAGCGAGACGTCGCCGAGCGCGATGGTCCGCCCGTCCGGGAGCCCGGTGAACAGCTTGGTGTTCGGCGTGTTCACGGCGAAAAAGCCCAAGCCGGGCCGTTCGATGTTCCACGTCAGCTCGCCCGTGTCGCTCGCGAACACTTTCTGCGTCGGAGCGATTTTCGCAACCGCATTCGTATCCGTACCGTTCTTTCCGGACAAATCCACACCCACCTTGTGGAGCATCGCCTGACGGCCGTCGAAACCGAGCGCCGTGATGCCCTCCGCCACAGACTTCGTGCGGACCAACCGGTCGAAGTACGACGGATAGTCCAACGCGCCGACGACCGCCTCGCGCGCCTCGCGCACGTCGCCGCGCAGGAAGATCGCCGCACAGGCGGGCATATGCGCCAGCACGTCCGTCCGCGCGATCATGCTGAAGAAATACGTGTTCCGCTTGGGTTCGAAATCGGGGCTGTGGTTGTAGGTGTACTCGAACACACCGTCCCACCCCTGGAAGACGCCGTATGCCCGCAGCATCGGCTGTCCCTCCGCGCCGTATTCATTCGGGAAGGGATGGTTGTACTCGCTGACCGTGTAGGGCTTGCCGATCACGCGCTCCTCCGCCATGCCGCGGATGCAGGCCATCGAATTGACCATTGACAGGTTGCGGATCTTCCAGTCTTTGCTGACCGGACTCGGATGGCACCAGTACGAATGGTTGTCCACATAATCGAGTTCGGCCTGAACGAACGGCGGGCTATAGCCGCACACCTGCGTGCCGGAAACGACCGCCTTGGCTTTCAGGTCGCGCTTCAGGAAATCCGCGATGCCCGTCCAGTACGCGCGTTCTGTGTCGACGATAAACTGATAGAAGTCGCGACGCGCCTGCAACGGCGCAAAACCAGCAGTCTTGATGATCGATATCGTGCCGTCCTCCAGCCGCGCTGACGCATTAAAATCACTGGCCGCCCCGCTTTGGAACGAGAGATCGTCGAGCTCGTAAGCGCCCTCGCCAAAACGCGTCACTTGGATTTCCGCCTTATCGGCATCCTCCGGTGACACAAACGCATAAGTGAGTTTTTTCCACTTGGCTCCGACCGCCACTTTCTGATGCACACCCAGCGACCGCCAGCCACCCACCCCATCCGCCACGGCAAAGCCAAGCGTCGAATTGCCCGTGCCCCGCGTGCGGCGGATCTTGAGCGACACGGTATACGGCTGATCCTTCTTGAGCGTGACACGTCGAAACAACTTTGGAAAGAACTCGTCCCCGGCACGCGCCACGTTCAGCGCCAACACGCCCTTATCGACGGCGACGGTCACCGCCGCAGTCCCCTTCGCCAAAATCCACTTCTTATTATCAAAGGTCACCGGCTGTTCGAATCGTCCTTCGGGGATCTGCTCGTCGCACAGCGGCGTGGCGATCCATTTCCATTGCTCAAGCATTTTCGCGGTCTCGCCATACTTACCGCGCAGCCATGCGTTCCATTGCATGCGGAACTCGTCCGCATACGGCCCAGACAGATGGTCAATCGTGCCGCCGAGATAGTTGTTGAAGAGGGCGTTCTCGTTGTTGATCTCCATGACCGCCACGCACGGGTCATCGGTATAGGCCAAGCCGGTATAGGGGTTCACGCGCGTCAGCAGCCGCTTTGCGTACTCCTTTTCCGCGGCGATCACGCGCGGGCTGAAGAAACTGACACCCTTCGGGAACCGTGCGATGTGGAGGTTGATGTTGACATAAACGCCGCGCTTCTTGAGGGCGGCGATCAAGTAATCCTGACGGTCCACCTGCTCAGCCGTAAACGGAACAAACACGCTCGGGTCCGCCGCGAATGCCTTCGGCAGCGAAGGCGCATTGCCGAAAATGCCGGTCTCGTCGCCGATCATGAAATTCCCGTATTGGGCGTCGAAGTAGTGTAACCGCACGCAGTTGATGCCGAAGCGCGCCAAGCGGGCCGCAACCTGGTCGGACTGCTCATGCGTCGGGAAATTAGCAGGCCCCGTCAGGTTCGTGGCGTTCAAGCGCACACGGCCCTTGTCGTTGACAAAGTGACCGTCCCTGACCCGGATGAATCCGCCGTTGCCGGCAGGGGCATCCAACAGCTTCGCCACACTCGACGCGTTGTCTGGCGCGTCATAGGAGATCAGGAAAGGAAAGAGCGGCGCGGCCTCTTCCGCCACATGCGCCATCGACCCCATCAAACCCATTAC
>CAZTDL010000716.1:0-2526 GCA_964612775.1 uncultured Lentisphaeraceae bacterium | reverse complement strand
ACGAGATGGCAGAGTTCTACGGCAACGACGTCATCTATCTGATCGGCGGCGACCGCAAGACGTTGACCCCCGCCGGGCATGTGGCCGAGAACAACCACATCCATCACACCTCGCGGCTCGTGCGGAACTACACGGTTCCGATTCTGCTGAGCGGCGTGGGAAACCGCGCGTCGCGCAATCTGATTCACGATACGCCCCACATCGCCGTCCAGTTCACGGGGAACGACCATGTGATGGAGCTGAACGAGATTTTCTCCGTGCTCGAAGAGACGAATGAGGCGGGCATCTTCTACACGGGGCGCGACTGGACGGCGCGCGGCAATGTCATCCGCCACAACTTCATCCACCACGCCACGGGGGTTCCCTCGTGGGGCGTGCGGTTCGTCCATCTCGACGACCTCGCGTCGGGCACGGAGATCTACGGCAACATCTGCTACAAGCTCGAGGACGGGATCGCGATCTGCGGCGGCAACGAGAACAAGGTTCACGACAATCTGTTCGTGCAGTGCAAGGAGACGATCAACCTCGGCCCGCGCGACATCGACATGTTCAAAAGCGACGGCAAGGGCGGTTTCGAGCTGATCGACCCGAAGGGCAACGGAAACACGGTCGCCAAATATCTGCGGCAGTACAAGTGGTACGAGCCGCCCTATTCCGTAAAGTATCCGAAGCTGACGGAAATTTTCAGCAAAACGCCGATCGCCGCGCCCTGGTGGAACGAGGTTGAGCGGAATCTCGCGGTCGATTGCGACAAACACATCGCCGCCACGCCGAAGAGCGCCGAATGGGAATGCGTCGTGCGGGACAATTGGACGGGCGACGATCCCGGGTTCGTGGAACCCGACCACACGAAACTGGACTTCCGGCTGAAGCCGGACGCGTCCGCTTACGTCAAAATCGGTTTTCAGCCCATCCCGTACGATCGGATCGGCGTTTACGCCTCGCCGGAGCGTGCCTCATGGCCGGTCCTGTGCCTGCGGCCTCCGGCGGACTGGAAGCCCCGGTGGATGATCTCCCGCGAGGCGCTGCACAAAACGCCCGTCGCGATCTTTCCCGTCGCGGACATCAAAAAAGGACGGGTGATCATGATCGACGGCTCGGTCAACGACGAGGAGTGGAGTCCGCCCGGATACGACGGGAACGAGCCCGACCGGCACGTCGCGGCTTTGATCGGATATGGGCTGGACGGCACGCAGGACGCGCGGCCCGCCACGGCGTATGTCGAAACGGACGGCGACGCGCTGTGCGTCGCCTGTGTCGTGGACCTTGCGCCGGGCGAATCGGCGAGCCGGGCTCACCGGTGGGGCAAGGACGATGCGGTCGAGATCGCTCTGGCGGTGGCCGCGCCGCCGGAAATGACGCCGGGGCAGGAGCGGCCTTTCGTTTTTCGCGGCTACGCGGACGGACACCTTGAAGGCGGCACCGAGTCCGGCTGGTCGGCGTACGAGGTGTCGCGTTCCGTCGTGGATGTCCGTTTCGCGGCGAGGGCGACGTCCGGGAAAGGCTGGACGGCGGAGTTCCGGATACCGTTCGCGTGTTTCGGCTATGCGAAGCCGGAGAACGGGAACCGGCCGGTCCTCGCGAATCTGACGGTCTTCCGGGCGGCGTCGAAGCAGTGGCTGCAGTGGCGGAAACCTGCGGGGCCCAGTTGGAAGGTGCAGGGCGGACACGCGCTCTGGATCAAGCCGTTCGGTCCGCTCGCCTATCTTCCCGGTTGCCGGCCCTCCCTCGCCGCGGTTCACATCAAATTGGAGGGCCAGATGCCGGCCAATTCCCTCGTGCCGGAGGAGGGCGTGTCGGTGCCCGAATGGGTCAAGGACGGCAACCGGCTGGTGGGCGATTTCGGAACGGTGCGGGGCGACCGGTGGCGGACGTGCCGTCTCCGGTTCACGCCGAAGGTCGACGCCTCTGCGGTTTTTTGGCTCATGGGCGCGGAGGACGCGTGGACGTATTACGATGCGTTCGAGGTCGAAGGTGCCGCTTTCACCAATCCCGACTTCGAGGAGGTCCGGGACGGCAAGTCTCCCGGATGGGGCGTCGACGCCGTGAAAGGCGCCGGGATCGTGCGTCCGCCCGACGGGGCCGCATCGGGGCTGTGGGCGGCCCGCGCCAAGTCGGACGCGCGCGTGAGCAGGACGTTGCGGTTGAAAAAAGATGTTCCGGTGACGGTCACGTTCAAAGCGCGGGCCGCGCTTCCCCTCGCGCCGGAGTGAACGGGTGCGGCGGGTTATGCGTGGAAACAGGAAAGGGATGCATATGGAACACGGGCGGTTATTTCTCTGTGTCGCGGTGGTCATGGCGGTTTCGGCGGTTCGGGCGGACAGCTATTCGTGGCTGCCCACAAGCGGGACGGCGTCATTTCAGAATTCCTCAAGCTGGAGTCCGAACGGGGTGCCGGGGGCGTCGGATTCGGCGACGTTCGGGACTGCGGGTACGTACGGGGTCACCTTCGCGGCGGACGCGCAGAACAGCGGGGCGACGGTGGGGTCCGCGGGCGGTACAGACGCGACCTTCGGCCTGGGCGGG
>CAZTDL010000715.1:0-2527 GCA_964612775.1 uncultured Lentisphaeraceae bacterium | reverse complement strand
CGTCGCCGATGCGGTAGTCTGAACCGGCGGCGAAGCGCAACGTGCCCTCCTGCAGATTAACCCGCGCGTTGTCGCTGACCGCATCCGCGCGACCGGCCAGTACCAGTTCGCCCGCGCCCTGCTTGCTGAGCGTCGCCATCGAGCCATACTCATACTTCAACTCCCCATCCAACGTTAGCTTGGCCTGAGCATCCACGTTGACCACGGCTTGCGACGCGCGTATCGCCAAGTCTCCGGACAGCTCGTTCGGCACAGAGCCTTTGACATACAGCGGAACCCCGTCCGTTTCGAACGCGAACGTTCCGGCTCCGGCTGTCGCGCCATTGGTGAGGGTTACGCTGCCGCTCAGCAGGCGCACCCCGCCCGTGAAACTGTTCGCCGCACCCAGAATCAGCTCGCCGCCGTTCATTTTCACCAACCCGCCGTTGCCGGATATCGCGCCGCCCACCGTCAATGCCGCACCGGAGATGGGCTTGATGTTGATTTCGCCCCGCAAGGCCAGCGGCGCGGCCATCACCTGACGTCCCTGCTCGATCTGAATCTCAGCCGCGTTCTCCCCGTTATCCACCGTCATCACGCTCACGCCGTCCGACGAAAGCGTATAGGCGTTCGCGTTATTGAAGTAAAGCCGGCCCACTGTCGTATTCTGATTTACACGCACGTCAGCCGCGGCCGTGGCCGATTCATCGAACCGCACAACCGAGCCGACCGACCCCGCGCCAGGAGCGGCCGCCCATTTGGAGGCCTCGCTCCAATCGCCGCCTCCCGCCGACGTCCAGACGTGCGCGTCCGTCGTGGCCGCACCGACCGTCAGCCAAAGCGAGGAACCCTCGATAGAGAAGGTGTACGCTTTGCCCCCCAACGGATTCGCGACATGAAAGGCCTCGGCCGTACTCGGTCCCGTCCCCGTCCAGCGCACCAGTTCGTAGCGTCCGTTCGCCACGACGGTGTCCGTCTGACTGCTCTGCCAAAAGAGGTAAAAAGCCGCATGATGCGCCGTCACATTGCCGTTGACGACGATCCGGTCGTTCGTGGCGCTCGCCGAAACGACACCGAATTCGAGTTCTGCCGGGGTCGTATCCGCGACGTCCCCGAGCGTCAGGCCGCCGACCGTGACGGTCTTCACCGACGCGTTGTTCAACGTGAGCCGCGCCCCCGGCGACACGGTCAGGACCGACGCGGCGGGCAGGCTGCCCTGCACCCGCATCACGCCGGCCGAGACCACGGTCGGACCGTTGTAGGCCATTGCCGCGTTCACGTTCAGCGTGTTCGTGCCGGCTTTCACCAAACCGCCGTCCGTCGCGCCCGTACCCGTCAACACCTGGGCCAGATTGTAGGGCGTCGCGCCGACAAGCGACGTGTCGAAGATCGCCGGGCCGTCGCCGATCTCCGCGACGTTTAACCCGGAAAACGCGGTGCCCGTGGGACGGTAAACGCCGCCATCGAAGAACGCGCGCGCATAGCCGGAAGCGTTCAATTTATAGATGTTCTGCGCCTGCAGCACACCTCCGGCGAGTTCAACGGAACCGGTCGATCCCGCAGTGGTCGCGATGATCACGTCTTTCGCGAACTCGGCGCTGCCGGACGTAATGCGCAGAATACCCTCGCCGCCACTGATTCCCAAGCGCAGGGAAGTGCTTGAGAACAGAACCTCGTGACGAAGCGCACCGCCGTTGACCCAGACCGTGGAGCTCCCGCCCGAGCCGTCACCCACATAGAAGAGGTCCTGCACGGTGCAGGTTCCTTCTTGAATCTCTAAAACCGGGTGACCCGTGTAACCGGAAAGTCCTGAAACGCTGCCCACCGAGAGGTGGAGCGTCTCTAAATCGCCGCCCTGAATCAGCAGACGCGACGCCAGGCCTGCCGGAGCCGTCACAGCCGAGCCATTATCGCGACCGATATAAACCCAATCGCCACACATGGTCAAGCCGCCCGCAACGACCAGTTCCCCGGCCGTCTCCGCGTCAGCCGCAACCGTCGTGTTCAGCCCCACAAGCACGGCGCCGGAAACCGTGTTGGTCTGTCCGGCCTCGCCCAGAGTCACACGTCCTGCCGCGACATTGAGCGCGCCATAGCCATGTGTTGGACCGTCGCCATCGGCCCCCGCCATCGCAACGCCGCTCATACTCGTCGCGTTTGCGAAACCGATCCGGTTGGAATGCGCGCCCGCAATCGCCAGCGATCCTGCGCCATTCTTGAAAAGCGCGCCTGAAACGGACGAAATCGGCCCGCTGAGAGTGAGATCGCCCTCCGTACGCAGCACCGCCGCGTTCGTGCCGGAGTCCAGCGTCACCCCCTGAGCCGAAGACCCCACGGTCCCCGTAAACGCCAGCGTGCCGCGTCCCAGCACCAACATCCCCGCAGGCATCTCAGGCACGGCCAGCGTGCCGCCGTCGGAAACGGTCGCTCCCGCATAGCCGTTTGCGGAAGCGCCCAGCGTTACCGTGCCCGCCAGCGTATCAGACGAGGCAACCGTCAACGTGCCGCCATCCAGGATCGCGGCCTTGGCGTCGACCCCCCAGAAGCG
>CAZTDL010000714.1:0-2527 GCA_964612775.1 uncultured Lentisphaeraceae bacterium | reverse complement strand
GATCGTCCTGCTATCCGGAACGATCCCAAAACATGTTTATAACGCACCGCGAAACCGTTCAGCGGGCAACGGCGGGAAGGGATACCGGAGGCGGCGGCGCCACAGACGCAGGAGCGGATGCCGAGGGCAACAGCGTGAAGGCCCTGCTCAGCAGTTCGCGGGCTTTGGCATCACGCATCTTGCGCTCTTCACTGCCCAAAACCACCACGATAACCCGGCGGCCATTCCGCTTACAGGTGACCACGATTGACCAGCCGGCCGTAGCCGTATACCCCGTCTTGAAACCATCGCATCCCTCTACGTTCTCTTTCAGAAAAGGGTTATGCGTACGCATGTCGAAAGGCTTGGCCGTATTCGCGCGAAATTGACGATAAGAGGCTGAGGTGTAGGTGAACACTGCGGGATGTTTGCACAGCTCACGGGAAAGCGTGGCCATGTCGCGCGCGCTCGAAATATCGTTCTTCTGACCGGCAGAAGGCGGCAATCCGTGCACGGAGGCAAAGCGGGTATTCGACATGCCGATTTGCTGAGCCTTGGCATTCGTCATTTCGATGAACCCCTCCTTGGTTCCGCCCACGTGTTCCGCCAGCGCGACCGCCGCATCGTTCGCCGACTGAATCATCATGGCATACAAGAGATCCTCGACCGAGAACGTTTCCTTGGGGTCAAGATATACCTGAGACCCTCCCGTCTTACACGCCGCAACCGAGACTTTCACCATATCGCTCAGTTTCACTTGGCCGGCATCGATTTTCTCCTGGATCACCAGCAGCGTCATCAGCTTTAGCGTGCTAGCAGGATACCCCGGGGCGTCCGCCTTGTCTTCAAACAAAACCGCGCCCGTATCAGCGTCAATGATGATGGCCCCGATATAGGGCACCTTCGAAATGCACCCCTTCGGTTTCTGAACTTTGGCGGGCGCGGAAACAGCCCTTTTCGCAGACGTTTTTTTGATGACCTTCCCGGCCTGACCCCGCGAGAACGACACAAGACAAATGACCGCTAAGCAAGCAACAAACAGACGCTTCACTGATGACCCCCAGAACATAATTCACCCGCATGCGAAAACGGCATGCCCTAATTGCCTAAACACATTTCGCATAGTAAACCACGTTCCTGTTGGTTTGAAAAGGAAACTCATTTTGTCACGGGGCACTTGCCGAAAGCGATGACAAGCGATACACTGCTTTTCATGTCTGACACTCTGCACCCCTCTTCGATCCGCCGGACTCTCAAGCTGACTCTGCTGGCGTTCGTCTGCGCCAGCCTTGGCGGTTGCGCTTCCTACCATTTCAAATCCATTCGGGAAAGTCACTTTATCGACATGGATGCGGAGGTGTTGAGCGTGCAATATGGAAAAGAGAAACGTACGGAGACGCTTCCCAACGGGATCGTCTGCACGTTTAACGACAAAGTGCGACTTCATCTGCCGAACGGGAAATCCGTCGTGCTGTATCAAGCGATAACGACAACCGGCGTGCGGTACGTCTCGGCCAATAAACGCTATGAATTTCACGAGAAAGGTCCGTACTGCATCGTGAAGCACGAAGGAAAGACGATCTTCGAGGGCGTTTTCTGCCGCCATTAAGACGGCTTGCGCGCTGACACCAGCCAGTGCGGCATGGGAGGGGGGACCGGGCGCGTTTCGCACGCCTCAAATCCAGCGCTCCGCAACCAGCCGTGAAGCTCATCGTCAGAAAAAACCCAGCCGTTATACGTCGTCAGCGCCATGTTCACCGCGAACAATGCCGAGAACGCCGGATGCGTATGGGTCGCATCCGTCATCATATCCAAAACATACACCCGGCCACCGGGCCTAAGCGCTACCCATGCGTGTTGAAGAATCTTCACGATCATCTCCGGCGACTCTTGATGCAACGCGCCGAAAATTGTCACCGCATCATAAGCGTCGGTCTCATACGCATCCGTGTGATAATCCCCCGCGCGGCAAGTCACACGTGCGTTCACAGGAGTATCCCGAACCAGTTCAGCAGCCACTTCGGACACAGCCGGCAGATCCACCGTGACGCACGTCAATTCAGGATTCGCCTGTGCCATCAAAACCGCATAGGTGCCCGGCCCGCCTGCCAAATCCAACAGTCTCCGACAGCCGCCCAGATCCAGCAACGGGATCACGGATTGACCAATTCCCAACGCGCGTCCATGCATCGCCAACACAAAACGCCGCGTGCGTCCGGCATCGACCCCCAAATGCGTTTCGGGCGACTCCACCGGCTGACCGGTCTTGACCAACTCGCAAAGACGGCCCCACGCGGGATACACGTCACGATTGTAACGCACGGCGCGTGTCAGATCATGGGGGGCACCGCACACCAGCGCCTGCAATCCGGCCGTCGTGTTGACATAAATCTCGCCTTCTTTATGCAGCAGTCCCACCGCCACGCAGGCATCCAGCAACAATCGCAAACCGCGCGGATTCAACTCGGCATGCCGCGCGATTGTCGCCACATCGGCCTGACGGCCTTCACGCGCAATCCGCGAGAACACGTCGGACTCCAATGCGGCG
>CAZTDL010000713.1:0-2536 GCA_964612775.1 uncultured Lentisphaeraceae bacterium | reverse complement strand
TTTAACACCGTGTTCGATAACGACCGGAATCCGGACCAGTGGGAGATGTGGGTTGACGGCAGAGGCGTGTTGCGGTTCAGGATAGGGAAGAACTCGGGCGATGTGACCTATAACCTGACCCGGTCAGGCGGCCCGGAACAGTGGTATCACATTGTCCTCTCTTGGGATCACGTGAACACGGGTCAGGTGAAGTTGTATGTCAACGGCGCGGAGCGAGCGCATGCGCCCGTCGGCCGATGGGTCGCACCCGGCGGCGTATTTTATTTCGGGGGAGGAAATCCGAGAAACGTCAAGGGGCGGGGTGCGGTGGACGATGTGCGCATGTATACCGTGCCGCTCACGGATAAAGCTGTCCGGACGATATGCGGCGGGGATAGGGACGTGAAAATCGATGTGCCCGATCCGGCCCTTGAGGTGTGGCCCCGTTTGGAGGCGACCCTGCATGCGGCGGCGGACGCGCGGGCCGTGACCCTGCGTCGCAGCGGTCAGTTGGTCCTTGACGCGTCGCAGGCGGTTCTCGCGCCCGCAATCAACCGGACGGAAGTCGTGCCGGTGACCGAGTCCGCCGTCGCGGTGCCGGCGGAAGGTCTGTTGACTTTCGCCGTGGATGCGGAGGAACCGCTGGTTGTGACGGGCGAACTCGAACTCGACCCCGATGCCGATTTGCGGCCTGGGCTGCGGGCTTACGTGCTGTCGGACGACACGCTAGTCGGCGCGCCGATGGTGAAGGCCGCGCCGTGGCACAATGCGGGCAAACGGGAAATCGATCCCGCGCCGGTGATACAGGGGGAGAAACCCGCCGTCGGCGTGACGCTCATCGAGTGGCGTCTGGACAAGGGACGGCATTACCTGACGGTGGCGGGACCGCACATGCGCCCGGCGGGCCGGTTCCGCCGATTGACACTTCGGGCGCTGACGCGTTCCGCCGCCGAACCGCTTTATACGTTTGCTGTGTTTGCGGACACGCATCTGGGCGAGGACCGCCCGGAGTGGGTGAACGTCAAAATGGACGGACCTGCGATCATTGAATTAGGCGAGTCGTTCAAACGGCTTCAGAAGGAAGGCGTTGCGTTTGCGTTCATCGCCGGCGACATGACGGATGGCGGACGCCTTCCCCAAGTCGAGGCTTTGAAGGGTGCTATTCAAGCTGGCGGGTTGCCGGTGTATGGCTGCATCGGGAACCACGAGGTCTTCACGGCCGGTTCGCACACGAATCTGACGGCGCTGGTTCCGGGGTTGTTCCCGTCCGGCAAGACGCAATACGCGCTCGACAAACCGCCGCTGCGGTTCATCGTGTTGGATGGCACATGGTGGCGCGACCGCGACGGCAACGCACTGGAGGCGTACGATAAGAACAAGGCAGTCCGGGTGATTCCGAAAACAGAAGAAATCGACTGGCTGCGGCAGACGCTCGCGGCGGACACCCGCACGCCGATGCTGGTGATGTGGCACTATCCGTTCTACAGTAAGCGGGGTATGACGTCGTGCGGCTATCGGCTCGGGGATCCCATGGTCTGGAGTACGGACGTGATGGCGCTTCTCCAATCGGTGCCTAACGTGGCGGCGACGCTGAACGGACACATGCATTACAATGCCGTGGATGAGGATCACGGGATCGTCTGTCTTCAAAACGCCGCGTTTGTCGAATGGCCGAATCTCTACCGCGTATTGCGCGTGTATGCCGACCGCGTCGAATGGGAAGTGCGGCAAGTCCACAACCGCGGGTTTGTGAGCGAGGGCATATTGCCTGAGAAAGCGCTGACGTGGATGATCTCGACGCGCGAAGGCGACTTGGCGGGGACGGTGAGGCTTGCGCCTGAGAAGCGGTAGCGACGCGGGTACGGCGCATGCGTTGTGTCCTTGTCGCGGTACAGTTCAAAAATTCGGTCTAAAAATAAGCGTATTTGAGTCGTTTTGCAGGCGGCTCAGCACAGCTTCGCCCTCCATTTTCAATATTGATCCGTAGGGTGGAGGGCGAGGCTGAGCCGAGCCGCCGTTTATCTTAGCGCCATTTCTACTAGGCACCTTGCCCATGGGGAGGGACGGAGCGTCCGCTCGTCCGCGGGCAAGCAGACGCTTGCCCCTCCCGGTTTAAGTCGCGGCGATTCCCTGTCTGATTTTTTCAAACGCCTGCTTCCAACGGCGGTGGGCGTCCTCGGCCGTGATCCGATCCATGCTTGGTTCAAAGGTATGCTCAATCGGCATTTTGGCGCCGCTTTTTGCGGAAGGCCAATAATCGATCGCTTGAGCCGCCAGCCAAGCCGCGCCGAACGCGCGCGGTTCTTGTCCGTTGTAACGGTGTACCGGTAGACGGGATAGATTCGCCAGACTCTGCACCAGCGTGTTCTGGGCGTTACGCCCGTCAACGCGAATATCCGAGGACCGAATGCCGATGTCGGCGGACATATGCCGTACGACATCCAGCACCTGATGCGAAAGGCCTTCCAAGGCGGCGCGCACCAGATGCCCGCGAGTGGTGCTTAACGACAGTCCCGTCAGGGATCCTCTCGCGTCAGGCCGCCAACAGGGTGCGCCA
>CAZTDL010000712.1:0-2556 GCA_964612775.1 uncultured Lentisphaeraceae bacterium | reverse complement strand
CGCTGATGAAAGCCAAGCCCGCCGCCGTCGGCGTAGGCGGTATCGTTTACGAGAAAACGGAAATCCCGGCGCAGAAACGCGCGACCCGTATCGTCAAGGACGCGTCGACAGACGACATCGCGCGAGAAATCGTGGAGTGGATCAAGAAGTAGGGGTCGGCCACGGCCTCCCCGGAGAAATCGAAAGAGGATTTTTTCATGAAGATTTTTGCATTGTTACATACGCAGACGGACGGGTCGTTGCCCAAGGCCGCACTGGAGACCTTGACCGCGGCGACCCAACTCTCCCGGCAAATGGACGGAACACTGACGGTAGGCGTGCTCGGAGCCAAGGCCGCGGCTGCAGCGGACACTGTGGCGGGATGCGGGGCCGCGGCGTTCCTGGCCGTCGGCGATGACGCGGTCATGCAGGCCCGCTATGCGACTGACGCGGCGGCCGCCACGGCGCTGATTCAAGCCGCAGACGCAGAGATCGTGCTGGCCCCGGGGACCTCGCGGTTCGCGCGTTGCCTGCCGGGCGTCGCGTTCCGCGTGAATGCGCAAATCGACACGCATATCGTCGCGGTCTGCGGCGAAGGCGGCGCGGTCCACGCGCAGCGTTGGTTCTATCGTCAACGCATTCTTGGCTCTTTCAGCCGGACGGCACGGCCTTGGATACTGCTTGTGGACGGCGGAGTAAACGCGGTGTGGCAGGGAACGGCAGGCGCGGCCAACGCGCAAGCCGTCGCGGTCGCCTTCACGGACGAAGACGTGCGAACCACCGTAACCGGCATTGAAGCCCCCGCAGCCGACGCGCAGACGATTCGCCCCGATGCGCAATTGCTTCTCGTGGCCGGCGCGGGCTGGACCAAAAAGCAGAAAGACGGCCAATACCATATCGGCGATGCCGGACGGCTGATTCAAGACTTCCTGAAACAGGCCAAGGCGTCGCTCGGCAGCAGCAAATCGCTGGTGGACATCAAGAGCGAAGGCCAAGAGACGCTGAGCTTCATGTCGCACATGAACCAAGTGGGACAGACAGGCTCCACGCCGCGTCACGCCAAGGGCCTCTCAACCTGTTGCCACGGCGAGGAGCCGCATGTCGTGGGCTGGCGCTTCATCAACGAGCGCCGCGCTATCAACCTCGATCCCAATTGCGGTTGGGCTCAGGGTAAGGCCGATGTGGTCTATGTCGCGGACGCCTTCGAGGTGATCACCAAAGTCAATGCGTTGCTCACCGTGTAACCGGCTGAAACGCACTTAAAAAAACACCGCGCCCGTAATTCTTTCGGGTGCGGTGTTTTTTTTCTTTTTCGCCCCTTGACGCTGTTTAGGCAATCAGGTATTGTAATACCTAATTAAACGAAGGAGAACGTTTACCATGCTGGGGTTGCTGAATATTTCGGAGGCCATGTCGATCGCGCTTCACACCTGCGTGTGGCTCGTGAACAACAAGGAGAAGTTCTGTTCCGTAAGGACGGTCTCTCAGAATTTGGGATTTTCGTCGAACCACTCCGCCAAAGTTGTGCAGCAGCTTGTTCACGCTGGACTTATCGAAACGGAACGGGGTCCTTCAGGAGGGGCGAGGTTGGCGCGTCCGGCCTCCGATATCACGCTCTTAGAGATTTACGTCGCGGCGGGCGGCATGCCCGAGTACTCAGGGTGCCTGTTGCATCATACCGTCTGCGATGGCAATAGTTGCGCGTTGGGAAAACTGATGAGACGCGAAAATAAAAGGCTGACCAGACTGCTCAAAAAAACCACCCTCGACCAAGTCGTCCGCTCGCTGAAGAAGAATAAAAAAAGGAGGCCCGCATGAAGCGTAAAATCATTTCTATCGATTCCTCGCTCTGCAACGGATGCGGCCTCTGCGTAAACGCTTGCCGCGAGGGTGCCCTGCAACTCGTGGAGGGCAAAGCCCAGCTTGTTTCCGACAGTTACTGCGATGGCCTCGGCAATTGCCTGCCTGAATGCCCCACCGGCGCGATCAAGATCGTCGAGCGCGATGCGGAACCCTTTGACGAAGCCGCCGTCGCCGCCAAGCAAACCACCCCGACACCCGCACCCCGCCCTCCTTTAGCTTGCGGTTGCCCCGGAAAGATGGCAAAGACCATCATCCGTCCTCCCCTTTCAGAGGAAACGCCGGCCGCGGCCGACACGCCACGCGCCTCGGTTTCCGCGCTGGTGAACTGGCCCGTTCAAATCAAGCTGGTGCCCGTGACCGCACCCTATCTCAAGAGCGCCGCACTGTTGATCGCCGCAGACTGCACGGCTTTCGCGTATCCCGACATTCACCGCCGCTTTATGGCGAATAAGGTCACGCTGATCGGTTGCCCCAAATTGGATGAAGGCGATTATTCTGAAAAGCTGACCGCAATCCTTCAGGCGAACGAAATCCGCAGCATCACCGTATTGCGGATGGAAGTTCCCTGCTGCGCCGGTATCGCCCATGCCGCGAAACAAGCGCTGATCAACAGCGGCAAGATGATTCCATGGCACGTGGTCACCATCGCAACCGACGGAACGATTCTGGAAGAGTAGGGCGCAGATCGGAACGGGATACAAAAAACTCCGAAAA
>CAZTDL010000711.1:0-2557 GCA_964612775.1 uncultured Lentisphaeraceae bacterium | reverse complement strand
CGCATCGCTCGACCGTTTCTCTGAGGCTGTGGCGGCGGGTGCTTCGGAGTTCTATAAATATTCCTGCGAAGCCGCGCGATCCGGATATCCGCAAAACGGAGGATTGCTCCTTTGGGTCTGGAAACGCCCTTGGCCGAACGCCGGTATCCAGTTGGTTGACGGTATGGGACGACCGCTGTCGGTCTATTACGATGTGAAGCGGGCTTACGGTCCCTTGTGGCCGTGTCTGATGCCGCAGCATCTGAACTATGTTGCGGGCGATGAGGTGGTTTTACCGACCGCGATCCTCCATGAGTCGGCGCGCGTGTCGGCCGGAGCCGTCAAACTCTCGGCGCGCTTGCTGGGCCCTGATCTTAAGGTTAGACAGGTGTGGAACGATTGGCCTTCTGTGTTGTTGACCGATGGTGCGGAATCGGACAAGGGGCCGGTGCTGACCTTTAAAGTGCCCGATGATTTTGCCCGCTCTTTCTTTTTTGTGGTCTTGGAGGCCATTCGTGCCGAGGAACGTTCGCCGGTACGCAATGTTTATTCGTTTCGGTGTCCACCGCAGCTGGAAGGCGCCGCTTTTCGGAAACAGTACCGGGCCAAGGCCCCGCAAGGCCTGATGTTGGACAAGGGACCGTGGTTGCGATTGCAGGTGGAACGATACCCGACTTCACTCTCGCTCAAAACGAATGCCGCGACGGCAGAGGCGGATGGTCTGACCCGTCTGGTTGCCGAAGTTCGTAATACCGGTGTTTCTCCGGCTGTTATGACCCGCATCGATGTGCCGGGCCACGTCCAGGTCGCGGCGGATGACGCCTTCTTCTGGCTGGAACCGGGGGAGACGCGGAAGGTGATGTTGCGCGTGAGGCTTTCGGATGGCAAGCGTGTGCTTCCCGAGTCTGCCGTCGCGTGGGCGTGGAATGCGCCATTTGCGGATCGATAGTCCGACGATTGCGCAAAAGTCATAATATTAATGCGCAAAATCGGGTAGTTTCCTTTTGCAATGGTGGCGTATAGTAAAACATATTGCATTTTGCGAGTGATCGTATGAAAAAACAAAGCCGGAAATCCGGTGCGGCTGGCTGACTCTTTCATAAACGGCAGTAGCAGGAGATGATGAATATGAGCATGTCGAAAAAGCGGTTATGGATGGTTCTATATGCAGGCGGATGCATGGCGACTGCGGGTCTGGCGGCGGATGGCACGTGGGTTGGATCCGTGGACGGAACATGGAACACCACCGCGAATTGGCAAGGCGGAACCGTTGCGTCAGGTGCGGGCTATGTGGCTACCCTTTCGGATCTCGCCGGGCCGATTCGGATTACAAACGACGCTTCAGGCCTTAAACTGAAAGGCTTGGTGGCGGAAGGCGGGACCTATACGGTCTTAGGTCTGCCGCTGACGCTGGAAGGGGCGGCGTCCGGAAATTACGGACTCATAGCGAACGGCGGAACCCAGACGTTTTCACTTCCCGTCAACATCAATGCGTCTTCGCAGGTCTATGTCGGAAGCGGGGCGAGCTTGACCACCGCAGGGAATCTCGACTATCTCGGGAATTATCGTCTGACCAAACGCGGTGCGGGCGAATGGACCTTTTGCGGTACGTGTGCCGAAACCAATGCCAGTGCGTTTTTTGATGTGGCCGGAGGCACGCTGCGCTTTTCGTCCGGGGCGACGTTCACGATGCGCGGCGGCACCCGCACAAATTTTCAGGTGGGCTACGGCGGAACGGACGGCCGCGTCGTGGTCGATGCCGGCGGAACGCTGAACGTGGCCGCTTTCGTTCTGGGTTACGATTCAGGCGCGAACGGCGAACTGATCCTCAATGGCGGTACATTCACGGCAGATAGAACGGGCGATTTCGACTGTTCGCAACTCGCGCGGTATGCCGATTCTTCGATGTGCCTGTCGAATAACGCTGTCGCGGATTTCGCACGCTGGCTAAACATCGGATGTTGGGCGCGCGGAGAACTCACGATCGCAAGCGGCAGCACCGTGACGGCCGGGCGACTGTCTTTGGCTTGGATGTTGGATCCGAATGCGAGCATGGACGGCTCGTCGGTCGTGAACGTGTCAGACGGCACGCTACACGTCAGAGACCAGTTCGTCTGGCGTTCCTCCGGCACCTCCTCGCGCACGAACCGGGTGACCGTCGGCAACGGCCACCCGGAAAGTGGTCGGTTGGTTCTGCCTGCGACAACGCGACTTGCCTCCAATCAGGGGTTTGCGCGGCTTACGCTCAACGGTGGTACGCTTGCGTTTACAGGGGTTGCCGATGCCACTGATGCCTCGCTCACGAACTATCTGTACGGATTGGACCAGCTTTTTGTCGGACAGGTCGGCGCGGTGATCGATACGTCGAATTTGAATGCGACCGTCACACAGAAGTTTGAGCGCGACCCGGCTTTTCGATCCGACGGCGGCATTACGAAAGTGGGGTCCGGATGCCTCACTCTGCTCGGCGGATGTGCCTATGTCGGGCCGACCGTTGTCGGTCAGGGCCCGTTGCGGTTGGGCGGCGCGTTGCCGACCCATGCGGCCTCGATTCGCTCTCGCTCGATTCCCGCATCCG
>CAZTDL010000710.1:0-2568 GCA_964612775.1 uncultured Lentisphaeraceae bacterium | reverse complement strand
CCGCGGACCGACCCGGAGGCTCGCCGCCGGACTGAATGAGCCGGGGTGGCGCCTTTATCCGACCACGCTTCCGGATCAGATCGAGCGCGACTGTACGCCCGGACGTTTCCGCGCGGCCGTCGACACGGTGAAGGACGGGGTGGTGTTTAAGGCCGAAGACGCCCGGCATGCGGCCGTCGCTGCGGCGAACGCGCTGCTGGCGAAGCGGGATGCGTGGATCATTCCCGCGCATCAAGAGGTTGCCGTCCTCTGGGATTTGGAGGACTATTATTGCGCGTATCCGCAACTGACGGTGAGCGGCGGCGCGGGCGCCGTGATCAGATGGGGATGGACGGAATCGCCGGTTTACGAGGGGTCCAAAAAGGGCCATCGCGGCGAGTTCGCCGGAAAAAAGTGAATTGCGTGACGGATTCGCTTTTGGCGGACGGCGGCGCGGACCGCGTGTTCACGACGCACTGGTGGCGGTGCGGCAAGTGGTGCCTTTTGCGCGTCAAGACGGCGGATCAGCCTGTGACGCTTAAGAATTTGGCGATCACCGAGTCGCGTTATCCGCTGGCGTATGAGGGCTCGTTCGCGTGTGATGACCCGACGCTTGAGGCGGTTCAGAAAATCTGCCTGCGCGGCATGCAGATGTGCTCGCATGAAATGTTTTTCGATTGTCCGTATTATGAGCAGCAGATGTATCCGGGGGATACGCGGGTGCAGCTTCAGGTCGTGACCGCCTTGACCTCTGATGACCGCCTGATCCGGCGGGCGATTGACCTCTATGATTTTTCTTGTCGCGAAGACGGCATGGTCGGCATGAACTTCCCGACGTATCTGACGCAGGATTCCGCGACCTATACGCTGATCTGGCCGCTGATGTTCCGCGACTATGTCCTGTGGCACGATAATGTGCCGTGGCTGAAGGCGCGCATGCCCGGACTGCGTGCGACTTTGCACGGAATGGAGCTTTATGAAAACGGAGATGGCCTTTTGGACCACTTGCCGGGCTGGAGTTTTATGGATTGGGTCCCGAGTTTCCGAGACGGTGTCGCGCCGGAGGGCTATGGGCTGAGTGCGCTGAACAACCTTTTCTATGTGCACGCGCTGCAAAGCGCGGCGATGGCGGAAGAGGCTGTGGGCAATATGGAGCTGGCTCGGTACTGGCGTAATAAAGCGGGGCGCGTGGCGGAAAGAGTGATCGCGACTTTCTGGAGCGAGGAACGCGGCCTGATGGCCGACACCGTGAAAAAGGACACGTTCAGTGAACATGCGCAATGTTTGGCGCTGCTGGCAGGCATTCTTCCGGCCGATAAAGAGGCTCTGTCGTTTCGCGGGCTGATCACGGCCTCGGATCTGGCGCGTACGACAGTTTATTTCTCGCATTATCTGTTTGAAACCTATACGCGGTATGGACGTACGGATCTGACGCTGAAACGGTTGGATCTCTGGCGTGATTACGTTCAAAACGGAATGTGCACGCCGCTGGAGTCGCCGGGCGATGCCCGCAGCGATTGCCACGCATGGGGCGCGCACCCGATCTATCATCTGCATGCCGGTGTCGCCGGCGTGACACCCGCGGCACCTTGCTTCAAATCGGTAAGGGTTGCGCCGCAACCGGGTGGTTTGAAGAAGATCGTGTCGAAGACGCCGCATCCGAAGGGTTTTGTCGAGTTGGATCTGAGCTTTGAAGGCAACGCGGTCCATGGGACCGTCAAACTGCCGGATGGCGTTCCCGGCGAGTTCGTCTGGAAAAATACGCGCCTGCCGCTGAAGTCGGGCTTGCAGGAGATTCGTCTGTGAAAAACGCGACCGTTGTCTGATCGGGATAGCGCAAGGGCCATGATCGGCAGATAGGAAAGACCATCGAAATGAATTATTTTGAGAAGCGCAAAATCAGGAAGCAGCTGAAAGCGGTGTTGCACCACGCGAAGACGTTTCGTTGCAGCCGAGAAGACATCATGACCGCCGAGGAGTTGTCGTTCTTGGACGAGCACATGCGGCGGGCGCAGACCGCGTACGCGGAACGTTCCTGCGAAGCGATGGAGAAAACGGGCGCGGAGCTTGAAGCGTGCGTCAACCGCCTCAATCCTCCCAAGTCGATGCCCGGCTGGCGCGAGAATTTCGACGTGCTGGTGGTGGCGATCTCCGTGGCGATGGCTTTCCGCGCGTACTTCTATCAGCCTTTTAAGATTCCGACGGGATCGATGCAACCGACGCTGTACGGAATCCACTCCGAGCCTCGTGAGCCGTCCGATGCAACTCTGCTGGACAAGCTGCCGCTTAAATTCGTGAAGTGGCTTGTGACCGGCGAGTCGTTTCACAACGTGCGCGCCACGGCCCGCGCCCTGGAGGTGAGCCACACGACGGTGTACCGCTACCTCGCGGCGGACGAGACGTGATGCGGTGCCATCCAGCCACCGTGTGCGGCCCGAGGGGGCCCATGGCAAGGCCGCCCGAGCCTCACGCACCACGCGCCCTCGGATCACGGGCGGATCTCGCGTCGGAACACCGGCGCCGCGCGGTCGGCGCCGCGTCCCGGCTTGGGCACGCCGTCGCCGTCGTCGTCGTCGCCCTGATCCAGTT
>CAZTDL010000709.1:0-2572 GCA_964612775.1 uncultured Lentisphaeraceae bacterium | reverse complement strand
TTCGACCCCAGCGCCGGCGCGGTGCCCGTAAAATGAAACCAATCCTTGCCGCTCAAAATGGCGTCCCAATCGAAATCGCTGCGGCGCATGTCGCGGAAACAGGTGCTCTCGCGGTCGTAAATGATTTTGGACGGACGTTGTGACGCGCCGGATTCGACATAAAGAATGCCTAGGCGGCCGGGACCGCGCAGGACCCAGTCGGTGTTGATGCCGTACCGGCGCAGGGCGTTGGCGCACGCTTGACCGATCTCGTGATCGGGAACCTTGGATACCGCGAAAGTATCGACGCCCCATTGCGCCAACTCGGCTGCCGCATTGGCCTCGCCGCCGGTGTAGCGGGCAACAAACGCCTCCGACTGCACCAAGCGCTCATGCCCATGGGCATCCAAACGCAAGAGCAGTTCGCCGAAGGCCACCAAACTTTTCTTCGCCGGTTTCGTCGTTTTCATTTCGTTGCCTTCGCCTCGCGGACGATCTCTGAGAAACGACGGGCGTTCTCGGTGATCCGCGCGTAATCCTTGGCCGCCATGAGCGCCTTGCCGACCAAGGAACCGCCGGCGCCAACCGCGATGGCGCCGGCCTTGATGAAAGCCGCCGCCGTGTCAAAATCCACGTCGCCCGTCGGCATGAGTTCCACCTGCGGCAACGGGCCTTTGATCGTCTTGAGATAGCCGGGGCCGCCGATATCGCCCGGAAAGAGTTTGACGATGTCGGCGCCGTTTTTCCAAGCCGTGACGATCTCGGTCGGGGTGAACGCGCCGGGCATGACCGCCACGCCGTAGGTGTTGCAGACCTTGACGAGGCCGAGATCGAAAGCGGGGCCGACGACAAACTGCGCGCCGGCGAGAATGGCGGTCCGGGCCGTTTCGCCGTCGAGCACCGTTCCCGCGCCCACGCAGATGTCCGTATCCCTCAATTGCTCAACGGCATCGTGAATAATCTCAACCGCGCCGGGAACGGTCAGGGTGATCTCGACAAACTTGACGCCGCCCTTGCGCAAAGCGCGGGCGACCGCGACGAGATCGCCGGGGGTTTCGGTCCGGATAACGGCGACCACGCCGCTTTCTCTCAAGGATGCCAATACGGTGTGCTTTGAAATCATGTCTGCCTCCGCTCGTTTAGTTGTATCCGAAAGCGTCCAGCCGTCGTCCGAAATCGGCCGGCAATTCCGCAGTCGGCTGGGCAACGTCTCGCTCCGCATAGCGCAGCAGGTTGAGCAAGAGCCGCTCGGCGACGGGGTGACGGTCGGGCAGGTTCTCCCGGATGCGCAGAGCGTTCAGAAAAAACCTGCCCGCGCCGAGTTTGTACACGCCCAAGGTCAATGCGGAGCCGTATTTGCTCGACGCGTCGATCATGCCGGCAATCACTTCGGACGGGACTTCCTGACCGGAGAATCCGCTGTTCGGAACGATCTCGCGGTAGAACGTCGTGTCGAGAATCCCGCCGGCGGGCAAGCCGTCGAAGAACGGATGATTCTTTGCCCAATCGTCCTTGTGATAAAGCCATGCAGGCAACTGGGTGACCGCGCCTTTGGAGGCAAGCGGTAGCCAGCCGGTCGGATTTTTGTCGCCCTTTTTGAAAACGTCAAATGTGAGGAACACCGCTTGCGATCCGCGGGCGACGTGTTCGGCCAACTCGCGGAACGCCTTGCCGCCGCCCGGGGCCGGTCGGTTGCCGACGAGGATGATCTCGCGGGCGCTTTGCCGCTCACCGGCCGCAAAGTCCCGCGTCTTGATCTCATGGGCCGCCAGCCATTTCGACAGCTCGGGGTCATCGCCCCAACGGACGATTTCCGCCTTAACCTTCGGCGTCTCGGCAGGATCGGCGACATAAAACCCGACATCGCCGCCGGCGGCCGCGCCGCCTTTCAGGAACGTGGCCAAGAAGCGATATCGGCCCGACGGGCCGTCGATCCGGACATCGCCGGCAAAAACCGGCAGAGCGAATTTCGGAGCGGGTTTGCCTCGGGGGTCCGGGATCTTCACCGTGACCGTGCGGTCGAATACCGGAACGGCATGGGGCCCGACGACCTGAAGTCTTACGGGGTAATCGCCAGGGACCAGCGTGTCCTCATTCGCCAACACGGCCTCCAGGCGCACGTTCTGCCCGCGGTAGACCTGCACGGGCTCGACGAACAGGCACCAGCGCAACGGAGACAGCGCATCGAACATCGCATCCATGGCCCCGGGCTTCAATTCCCGGAACAACGTCGTGAGCCCTTCGCCGCTGAGTCCCTGATCCTGCGTGCCGGTGAGGCTATAGGCGACCACGTTCGGATTCGCCCGGATGGCGTTCATCTCCGAGCTCCGCAGAGACGCCATCTGCGTCAGACACTGCCGGAAATAGTCCTCCGGATTGGCGAACGTGTCGCCCAGATTCCACGCGTTCCAATCGGCCATGAACCGGTCAAGCTTGTCCCGATAATAAAGCGCGTCTTCGGAGGACGTTTTCTGCCACTGTTCGAAGTGACGGGCCAGACGGGGCAGATCCAAGGCGCTGCCGGTGCCGTTCTCCGAAATGAACATCGGATGACTTTCCCGGCCCAATGTCCGCAAGTTTTGAATGACGCGGG
>CAZTDL010000708.1:1566-2583 GCA_964612775.1 uncultured Lentisphaeraceae bacterium | reverse complement strand
ATGCCGCGGGGCACCCCCCGTGAATGCCTTCCATGGCCTCGCGCTGCACCCGCGCCGAGGCGGTGCGGGTGAGCGTGTTCGTGGACACGAGGCCCCATTCGTTACCGACCTCGTAGTAATCGATTTGCGTCCCGTAGCAGGCCGCGATCGCGTGGCAGAAATCGCGCAGTAGTCCCGGCCGGCTGGGAAGACATCCCCCGCGGCGGAGACCTTGGCGCGTCTTCAGAATCTCCGGGTCGACCGCCCATCCGGGCGTGGCTTGGACGATGATGTCGAGGGCGAGGCCCGCCTCCCGCAAACGGCGCAGGAGGTCATCGGCCTTGGACCAATCATAGACGTCAGGACGGGGCATCACGGCGCCGAACATGAACCCGTAGTCCGTGCGCGTGAACTTCGCGCCGGCGGCGACGAGCGCGTCGATCGTCGGGTCCACCAGATCCGGAAGATAGTAGATGCCGTGATAATGGATGCCAAAGCGGAACTTCGGCTTGTTGACGATCGGCGTATGCTCGTGAAGATCGATCAAGGCGAAACGCGACTCGTGCGTCATGGTCGAGCCGTCCGCGCCGCGCACATCCGCCGTCAGATACCAGATGCCCTTGGCGGGCAACGGCCAGGGCACGGGGATCCGCGCCGTCTCGCCGGGCGCGAGGGTCCGGTCAAAGGGAATTTCGAAGCGGCGCTCGAAAACGTCCGAGAAGCGCAGGGGCGTTTTCCACGCCTGAGGAGTGTCGGCCGGATTGCGGATCACGACGACGGGCCGCTCGTTCGCCTTTTCGGCGCGGACGATGTGCAGGAAGTTTCCGGTCTCGACATCCAGACGGAACGCCTCGGCGGCGGTCTGCACGAACTCGCCTTCGGCCTTGACGATTTTCCACGGTTCCTTGGGCGAGTCGTCGGCGGGTTTGAAATCAAGCCGCACAAACTGGTACTGGCTTATGCGCGGCAGGTCGCAGGGAAACCGCAATTGGCCGTCCGACGTTCGCGCGGTCAGGTTGGTCATCTCGCCCTCCCGCA
>CAZTDL010000708.1:0-1556 GCA_964612775.1 uncultured Lentisphaeraceae bacterium | reverse complement strand
CGCGCGAAAGCGTGAGCGTGGCGGTGCGGCGGAACGCGGGCGAAACCGTGAACGTGAGCGACTTTGCGCCGGGGAAGGGTGCCGCGCCGGGATACGTGGTATCGACGGAAACCGGCTCGACCGACCGAACCGTCCGCGCGACCGTCAAGGCTTGCGTTTCCTCCTCGAGCCGCACGAAGACGACCTCGCCCGCACCCTCGCCGTCGTAGTGCGCGTTCAGAGAGGTCAGGCGGACGGGTGCGTCCATGCGCCCGTTCGCCCGGGCGCCGCCGCCCCACGGCGTGCCGGAATGACTGACTTCATCGAACGTGTAGAAACAGCTGATCGTACCGTCCGCCTGATTGATCCTGATTTTGCGCGGAAGAAACTGAAACGTTTCGCCGTCCCGGTCCGTGAGGTTGATGGCCATGTTCTTCGTCACGCGCCGGAACGGGGCGCTGCGCATCACGAGAACGACCCGCTGCCCCAGCCACGCCCGCGCCTCGGCAAGCGGGGCCGGAACCGTCAGCGTACACCACAACGGGCGGGGTGCCATCTTCGCCGCGTCCAAGTGAATGTGAAGCCCGTCCGATTTCGCCTCCAGTTGTCGGGCGGCCTCGGCCGGATCAAGGTATCGCCCGGACGAGAGACTGAAAAGGGAAGCCGCTTCGGCGAAGTCGAACACCTTTTCGCCGGCGGTCAGAATACAGGATGCCGAAAAGAAGAGCCCCGCCGCGAGACCGATTACACTGCCTTTTTTCATGTTCAATCCTCTATTCCGTTTTCGCTGTGTCGTGCGTTGTTTGCGTGTGCGGCCGGTTGAAGCCGCCGCGGCGTACCCAGCAACTGTTGCACTCGCAGCCGTCTTCCGCGGGACGCCCGCAGGTACCGTCGATGTCGTGGTATTTAGAGTTGACGAGAGACGCCTTCGCAAGCGCGAGGAAACGATCGCGGTCTTCGGGTTTCGCAAGCCACAGGATCCGGCTTTTCGTCTCATCGCCGCGGTTGACGAGCGCCTCGAACGGCTGGGCCGCGATTTCAGGGCCAAGTTTTTCCCGGATTGCGTCCCTGAGCATTTTCTCGCCCTTCGTATCCGTCTCGCGAAGTTCGGGCCGGTTCCAACTGTACCCGCCGCCGATATTCCATTCGGGCACGTTGAAATCCATCCAGAGAATCAGGGTCTTCCATTCCTCCGGAGACAGCTTCGCGCCGCCATGCCCGGCCTTCAGCTTTTTCGTCAGCGGACTCGGCGCGGCGAAATAGTCGTACGGTTTCGACTCCACCGTCTCGGAGTAGGCTTTCGCGAAACAGACCTGCCTGTCCTTCACGAGGCGGCATATCCCGTTCGTGCCGATGAAGTCGGGCGCCTGACCGAGGCCGTGGCATTTGATGCAGTGCCTGTCGAAGATCGGCTGGACGCTGCGCGGGTAGCTGAACGGACCGCGGTAGCCGAGATCGACCTCGGGCACGGGGTCGCGCACGTCACGCGCGGACGGCGGCCTGGCCGGCGCGTAGCTGGACATCTTGTTTTCGTGACACCCCGTGCAGCCCTGCACCTCGCCTTTCTGGGCGTAAAT
>CAZTDL010000707.1:0-2583 GCA_964612775.1 uncultured Lentisphaeraceae bacterium | reverse complement strand
CGTCCACTTCCAGGTCCGCTTCGCCGCCGCCCACACTGCGGGTGAGACGGTTGCGGTATTTGGATTGTTGCGCTTCGGCTTCGGTGATGGCCCCGGCGCGTAGCATCTCGCCCACGAAACTGTGATCGCGCGTAATCTGGCGCATCTCGCCATCCCGCAGGAGATAGGCGCGGCTGTCGCCCACGTTGGCAACTTGCAGGGTGTCACCGCGCACCACCGCGGCCACCACGGTGGTCGCCATTTTTTCACCAGAGGCCAGTTCGCGCCGCGCGGTGGCGATCAGTTTTTGATTGACTTGTTGGATAATATCGCGCAGGCGTTTTTCGGGCGGGATATCGGGCGCTTCGAAATATAACTTGAGGAGATTTTCCACAGCGTATTGGCTGGCGCGCTCGCCGAATTGGTGGCCGCCCAATCCGTCGGCGACAACGTAAAGCCGCCCGCTTTGCTTCAACTGGCGAGAGTCTTTTGGCTCGAATGTCCCGACGGCGTCTTCGTTATTGGCGCGCTTTTGGCCGGGGTCGGTGAGGAAGAAGGAGTCAATGGTTGGCATGGTGAACCTGTCTTTGTAGAATCAAATCAAGATGAGCTGGAGCAACGAAAACCGACGTTGTTCCTATAGTAACCGGGGACGACCCAGTTGCGATACGACGCGCGGACGAGGCCAGCGTCGAGGTTCCACGAGCCACCCCGCATAACTCGGTACTGCCCTAAAGCCGGCCCGGTTGGGTTGCTGGACTGCGATTGGCTATAATATTTTTTGTCAAACCAATCCGCTACCCATTCCCATACGTTCCCGGCCATATCCACGCAACCATAGGGGCTGTCTCCCTGTGGGCTGAATTTCCCCACCGGGGTTGTGCCGGCAGAAAAGAGTTTCCAGTAGTTGCACAACTGGCGATTCGGTCTCTCATCTCCCCATGGATATTTCCTGCCATCTGTACCGCGCGCGGCTTTCTCCCACTCCGCTTCCGTCGGAAGACGTATCTTTTTCCCGCTAACTTGGCCCGCCCAAGCGCAGAACATCTGCGCATCCTGCCAGTTCACCAGCACAACCGGGTGTTGTTCCTTACCCGTAGGGATGATATTCCCTTCCCAATGGGAAGGAGGCTGGTGCCCTGTTGCTTTGACAAAAGCGCAGTATTGTAAATTCGTAACCGGGATCCTACCAATCCAGTACTCAACTAAGTAGACCTCGTGTTGCGGACGTTCATCGTTATACCCTTCGCCTTTTGGACCGCCCATTAGGAACTCGCCGGCCGGTACGCGCATGAAGGCCATATCCACGCCGGGCGCGAGAGAAATGACCATTTCATCTTTGCCCGACTTTTTCGGTTTGGCGAGGCGCGGTTTCTTGATTTCAACTTCCTCATGGATGGACTGATCCACCGTTTCAAGCGATTCCTCACAAACGGTATCGAGCGTTTCTTCAATTGTGGCGCCAGCAGGCCGTTTCTTCCTCGTTGCCGGTTGAGTGGTAGAGACCGATGCCTGTCCTTTGGATTCCACCGCGCCCTGCCAGGCCGCGGACATTTCCGCCATGCCTTGATAGCGGTCATTGGGATTCTTCGCCAGCGCTTTGAGTAGTAATTTCTCCACCGCCTCGGGCAGGTTCGGCGCGAATTGCATGGGACGCGGGAGCGGTTCGGTGGCTTGCTTGATCAGCACAGCCATGGGCGTATCGGCTACGAAGGGCTTGCGGCCGGTGAGCATTTCATACAAAACCACGCCCAGCGAGTAGATGTCGGCGCGATGATCCACGGTTTTGGCGATGGCCTGTTCGGGAGCCATGTACTCGGGCGTACCAACCGCCGCGCTCGTGCCTGTGAGATCAACGGTCAAATCGTCATCCAGAATCTTGGCGATGCCGAAGTCGGTCAACATCGGTTCGCCGTCCGCGGTGATGAGAATATTGGATGGCTTCACATCGCGATGGATCATGTTCTGGCGATGGGCAAAGTCGAGCGCGCGTGCAATGGGGAGCAGAATTGTGATGGCTTCATTCCACGGGATGGGTTTGCCCAATTTCTGTTTGAGCGTCCCACCAGGCAGGTATTCCATCACGAGATACGGCTTGCCCTCGTGTTCACCGTAATCTGTCACCTTGACGATGTTTGGGTGAGTGAGTCGCGCTAAAGCCTTTGCTTCCCGCTCGAAGCGTTTGAGCGAACGTTCCAGCACACTCGGCGCGAGATTCTCGGTGCGGATGACCTTCACTGCCACGTCCGTTTCGAGACGCGTATCATAGGCTTTGTAGACAACCGCCATGCCACCCTCGCCGAGTTGCTCGAGGATGTGGTAGCGTCCGAGGGATTGACCGATCAAGTTTGTCATGTTGTCTCCCAATATCGTTAGACAAATTGGCAATTTGTCCTACAGGCTTCGCCGAGGCTTGTGGTGAGCGAAGTCGAAACATGCTCGAGGATGTGGTAGCGCCCGAGGGATTGGCCGATGATGTTAGCCATGTTGTCTCTCCAGAATTCTGTCCCTATTTTACGCCCAATCAGGTCACATCCTGCTTCCTAAGAGCGATCAATGTGCCAGCGGAGAACGCCAGTGTGAGCAGGAGCAACATCGCCCAGT
>CAZTDL010000706.1:0-2585 GCA_964612775.1 uncultured Lentisphaeraceae bacterium | reverse complement strand
TACCGGGAACGGCCACACGGGCACGCTGACCAACATGGACGACGCCGACTGGGTGGCATCAGGCGTGCCCTGCGCCTTCGCGGTCGCCGATGCGGCGGACGTGCGCGGCGTGTGGTCCGGGCAGCCGGATTCGCTGGCGTCCGGACGAATGACGATCAAAGGAGCGTCGGTCACCGGCGAGGTCTTTGCCGTGTTCGGGAACGACAGCGCCGACGAGACGCAGAACGCGACCGATGTGCCGGCGGGCGCCTCGGGACGCCTCGGGCGCGTGTGGCGCGTCGAGCGCAGCGGCGATGTGGTCGCAGATGTCGTCTGGGATATCACCGGCCTTACGGGGCCGTTTGCACTGCTGGTGGATGACGACGGCGTCTTCGCGGACGGCACGCTGGTCGGCGGAACAACCGGGGAGGGGGTGTTCCGCGCAAACGATGTGAACCTCACGGACGTCGGCTATCTCACGCTCGCGCACACGACCGAATCGTACGACCGCCCGTCTGTCGAGACGCTGGCTGTGAGCAACGTGACGTACCACAGCGCCGTCTGCGGCGGCAACGTCACGAATGAGGGGGCGACGTCCGTGACCGGGCGCGGGGTGGTGTGGAATACGAGCGGGCAGCCGACACTGACCGCCCATGAGGGTTGTGCCGCGGCTACGGACGGCGGTCCGGGCGTATTCTCGTGCAGCCTCGCGGGGCTTGCGCCCAAGACCAACTACTTCGTGCGCGCCTATGCCGTGAACAGCCGCGGCACAAACTACGGCGATGCGGTCCGTTTCACGACGCCCGCCAAAGCTCCCGGCGGCTGCGTCGAACTGACGGGCAGTTCGACGTACAACCAGAAGATCAGCACCGTCGGCGCCGTCACGCCGGCCATCAGCAACGAGCTTACGGTGGAGGCTTGGGTGCGGCTCGATGATGTGACCAAGGACAGCAAGGTGGTGTGCCGGTTTTCCACCGTCTCGTCGACCAAGGGCTACTATCTGGGCGTCATGGGCGGCAGGATCTATCCCGCGGTGTGGGATTCCGACCTTGTCCGGCACAGCCTCACCAACGGCGTCGTGACCGCCGGGAAGTGGACGCATCTGGCGATGACGTACAAGCGAGGCGACGCGCTCATCGCGTATGTGAACGGCGTCGAGGTCGGCCGCACGAACGTGGCGGATCGGGCCATCAACAGCGCGGACGACAAAATCAACATCGGCGTCGGTCCCGATAGCTTGTCCTATTATGTGGACGGCCGCATTGACGAGGTGCGCGTGTGGCACGTGGCCCGCACGCAGGCCGAGATTCTGGCGACCCTGCACCGCGAGCTGACGGGGACCGAAACAGGGCTTTCATGCTACTATAACCTGAACGAACTGTCCGGTGGTCGCGTGGAAGACCTTGCGTCATCGGGCGACCATGCTCTGCTTTACGGCAGTCCGACGCCTGTTTGGAAAACGGCGGCATGGCCCTGCGCGGCCGACATCACGGACCGGCAGGATCTCCGCGCCGTCTGGAGCGCGCGTACCGATTCGCTGCCATCGTCGCTGGCGATGATGGCGAACGATGCGGCCGCAGAGCCGGATTGCGCCATATTCGGACACGACGGCGGCGCGTTGAGCGTCAACCAGTCCGACAAGCCGGATACGCTCAACTGGCGGTTGCAGCGCGCCTGGCAGACCGAGGACGAAGGCGTGGCGGACGGCGTCCTGAGATTCGATTGCAGCGAAATCGCGAATTTGATTTCCGTGCCGGACCGTCTGCGGCTGTTGCGCGCCGCAGACGGCGTGTTCGAGGACGCCGCCATTCTGCCGGGCGTCTACAGCAACGGCGTTTTCTCGGTCACCAACCAGTCGTTCGCCACCGGAACCTATTACACGCTGGGCGAACTGCAGGCGGGCACCCACATCTACTACGCGGATGCCTCGCGCCCGGATGACAGCGGCAACGGCACGAGTTGGGCGACGGCCAAACGTACGATCCAGGCCGCCGTTGATTTGACGGCCTGGGGTGACACCGTGTTGGTCACTAACGGCGTATACGGCGAAGGCGGGATCGTGCCGCACGGCCAGGGCTTCACCAACCGCGTGGCGATCACCAAAGACATCACGGTCGCGGGCGTCAACGGCCCCGAACATACATTCATCGTCGGCGCGTCCGACAACGGGACGAACGGCGCGTCCGCCGCGCGCTGCGTCTGGATCAGCGACGGTCTGCTGACCGGCTTCACGATCACCAACGGGCACACGCAGACGACGGGCGACTGGGACCACTATCAGCGCGGCGGGGGCGTGCTCCTCAACCAAGGCGGCACGGTCTCCAACTGCGTGGTCGCGGGTTGCTCCGCCAACATCACCGGCGGCGGTGTCGACTTCCACTACGGCGGTACCGTGGTCGACTGCACCATCGAGGGCAGCTTGTCCGCCTATGGCGGCGGGGGCGTCAGCCTGCATCGGGGCGCGCTGCTCGACCGCTGCATCGTGCGGCATAACCGCGCGGCAGGCAACGGCTCGCAGGACGGCGGGGGGGTGTACTTCTATTCCGGCGGCACGTACCTGCGCAGCGCGGCGACGAACGCGTTGCTGGAAAACTGTACGGTGTCCG
>CAZTDL010000705.1:0-2587 GCA_964612775.1 uncultured Lentisphaeraceae bacterium | reverse complement strand
GGTTGTCGCGGCCGAACCAGTCGCCCTCGGCGATCTCCACGCCGTCGGGCGTGATGACGATGTTCTTTGCGTGCAGCAAAGGGTTGGAAGGTTCCGGCGGTTCAGAAGAGAGCACGTCAACCCCCGCACCCGCCAACAGTCCCCCGTTGAGGGCTTGCGCTAAGGCCGCCTCGTCCACCAGCCCGCCGCGACTGGTATTGATCAGCAGGGCGCTCGGCTTCATCCACGACAAGGTTTGACGGCCGATGATTTTTTCGGTCTCCTTCGTCAAAGGACAGTGAAGGGAAACCACATCGGCACGACGAAAGAGAGCCTCTTGCGTCACCCATTCCACGCCTTCGGGGATCGTCGAAGGACGCGTCCGCGACGTAGCGAGAACCTTCATGCCGAAGGATAGCGCCGTCTGCGCGACCGCCTTGCCAATCATTCCGAAGCCCACAATCCCGAACGCGAGCCCATCCAGTTCCAACAACGGCTGAAGCTGGAAAGTGATGTCGAGGCAACGGCACCAGCGGCCCTTTTTGACCGCATGGTCGTGCGCGCCGCACTGCTGCGTCAATTCCAACAGTAACGCAAACGTCATCTGCTGAACCGACCGCGTGCTGTAGGCCGGCGCATTGCTGACGGGCACGCCTCGCTCCCGCGCCGCCGCAAGATCCACCACATTATAGCCAGTGGCCAGCACTCCGATGAAACGCAGACTCGGCAAGGCCTCAATCGTCGCGCGCGTCAACGGCGTCTTGTTTGTGAGCAGAATGTCCGCGCCGGCAGCACGTTCCAAAACCCGATCAGCCGATGTACGCTCAAAAACCGTAAGTTCGCCCAACGCCTCCAGCGTACGCCATTCCAAATCGCCGGGATTCATCGTGAACCCGTCCAAGACCACCAGTTTCATCTGCCTTCCTTTTCCAGTTACTCACTCAGCCAAACGCTGTCCCACGCAAAGCGTCACCGGCCCCAACAATCCCGACGGACGCAGAGGCAAAGCTTTGTCAGGCCCCTTAATCGTCCACGTTTTACGGTCCGCTTCAGGAAGGCCGGCGTCAAAAACCAACCGATTAAACCACGTGCTTGTCACATCTACCGTCACGCGGTTGATCCCCGGCTTAACGGCGTGCGTCACGTCGAGCCGATAGGGCGTTGCCCACACGGTTCCGACAGACACGTCGTTGACGTATACGCGCGCGATCATTTCCACACGCCCCAAATCGATTTCGGCGCGCGCGCCTTCGGGGAGCGCCTCCAGCGTAAACTCCGTCGAATAACGCGCGGTACCTGAAAACGCCTTCGCCTCTGTCGAGAGATCCAGTTCCGGCCACGGCTTGAGCGATGCCACACGCACGGTCTCGGGAGCGCCCCAGCCCGGAGGGAACGCCAATGTCCACTCGCCCGACAAAGGCACGCGCCGAGGACTTTGAGCCACATATTCCCCAGTCTTGCCGTTGGCGCACGTGACACGGTAACGCCCCGGCTCCCATGCCAGCAGCGCCTTTCCGCCATCGGTCACCTCACACATTTCAGGAACCGCCTCAGCAGGCTCACGCAGGGTCAACACTTCGCCCTCGCCGACGTCGCGGGTCATTTCTCGCCCATCCACCTGCCGTATCGTAACGGACAGCCGTTTCCGCGAACCGAGAGCAGGATCGCCGCCCGCCCATTCGTTCGACGGACGCACTGACTCTTCCCGCTGCTGCAACGCCGCACGCACTAAGGCCGACACGTCCTTCCACCGCCCCTCTTTTGTCAGATCACCGTAACGGGCCGAGACCACCTGCGGCATCGAGGCCGCCGTCCGAGAAACACGCGTATCGATGACGGGCACGCCATCGCGTTCCACACGGGTAACCGTCACCCCCTCTTCGGCGTCCAGCCTGAACACCACGAAACACGATCCCGCCGGCGGAAGATCCAACGCGACAAGGGACCGCGTGCCCTCACGAGACACCGCGCCCGCATCCGTCATGGCGCCGGAGACCGGATCCCATACCTCAACCTTGCCTCGGCTACGGAAACCCAGCGCGCCATGAAACCCTTGCTGTGCGGGAGCCGCCACAAAATACCACTCCGCATCTTTCGTCCGACGGTGACACCACAGAACACCTTCCCCCGTGACATCCGGTTCGAGACTCAAACGCGAAAACGCCTCTCCGAACGAGAGGCCGGACAGCACGCGCCCTTTGCCCACACGCCGATCATGAGGCGCACCGGCCGCGCCCCAAATCGCTTCAGCCGCCTCGCTAAAACGCTTTTGCGACGCATCGCCTCCGCACAGCGTGGCCAAGCCCTTCGGCCGGTTGCCGATCACCGTGGCGCCCTTGCGCACGAGCGCAGCGATCTTCTCCACTGTCTCCGGCAACATGCGCGGGCAATCGCGCAGCCACAGCACGCGATAGCGCAGTCCTTCCGGCGTCACCAGGTCGCCGTTGCGGACAGACAGACGATTCAACAGAATGTCCGCATTGCAATAGTCGTACTTGAATCCGTCAGGAAAAGGCATTTCCTGCGGCGGCTTATGATCCTGCTCGTCGCCCAGATACAGCAACACATCGGAAACCGGCCGGCCGCGCTCCAGCAGATAGCCGCAGCG
>CAZTDL010000704.1:0-2599 GCA_964612775.1 uncultured Lentisphaeraceae bacterium | reverse complement strand
GACATGCGGCGTATTTTACAATATATCGCTTGTCAGCGCAAGTAAGCACTAGTGTCTTTTACGCAAAATAATTCTCTGTTTTACGCACGTTCTATTGACACGCTCTCCGTAATCCGCGACACTGGCGACATGTCCCGCACGTTAACAAAAACACCGCAGGTCGCCGTGCTGTTGCCCACGTCCGTGAAAGTGTGCCGCGACATGCGGCGCGGCATTCTGCAATATGTCCACCGTCACGGTCCGTGGGGGCTTCATATTCTGGAAGGGCGCCAAGGCGAACAGAAACTCATCCGTATGAAGGAGTGGGGCTGCACCGGCATCATCGGCCGACTTTACACGCCTGAACTGGTCGAAGCCGCTTTGCAGACCGACGTGCCGATCATCATCATGGACCCCGCGCCGGAACTCATCGCCGCAGGCCAGCCACTCGCCCGGCACAGCATCGTGCGCAGCGACACGGCCGCAGTCGGGGCGATGGCCGCCCGGTTTTTTCTCGAGCGCAAGTTTGTGCATTTTGCCTATGTCGGCGAAGTGCATGGATTGGAGTGGTCCGTGAAACGGGGGCAGGCCTTTGCCGACACGCTCGCCCAACAAGGTTTTTCCTGTGCGATCTACGGAATGTTGCCCAAAGCGGAACAGGAAGATGCCGGTATCGAACGTGATCGCCTCTGCGCCTGGCTCAAGGCGCTACCGAAGCCGGTCGCTCTGCTGGCGGCCATGGACAACCGAGGCCGCCAGATTCTTGACGCCTGTTCTTGGGCTCATATCTCGGTGCCGCGCGATGTCGCTGTTTTGAGCGTCGACAACGACGAAGACCTGTGCGAGACCACGACGCCGCCGATGTCGAGCATCCTGCTCGATGCCGAACGCGCCTGTTATGAGGCGGCGCATCACCTTGACGGACTGATGCGCCGAACCACACGCAAACGGCGTGTGATCATCTACGGTCCCTCCCATGTGGTCGCGCGCCACTCCACAGAAACCACACAGATCAACGATATCGTGGTGATACAGGCCCTCGAGTTCATCGCGCTCAATGCCTGCTCAGGAATCGGCGTGCCGGATGTGGTGCGTCATATCTGCGCCTCGCGCCGTCTGGCGGAGCAGCGCTTCCGCCAAGAGCTGGGACGCACCATTCTCGACGAAATCCGCCATGTGCGTCTGGAGCGCGTCTGCAAGCCTCTGAAAGACACCAACCTGCCGATCGGCGAGATCGCCCGCACCTGCGGTTTCGATTCGGAGAGCCACCTCGGCACCGTGTTCCGCAAACAGTTCGGCTGCACCATGCGCGAATACCGCAAAAAGCGGTGAGGATCAGGACGTCCGAGACTTGAGAGAATGAACAAACCGGGAGAATCCCGCCTTTTTTTTCTCAGGCCTCTTCCGTCTTTCCCGCCCAGAAGGTTCTGCCTCTCTCACAGCGCCCCCTTTGTCTCGCGCAGCACGCGTTCAGCGAGCTCGACCCGCGCCTTCGCCGCCTTCTCGTGGTCACCCGAGCGATTCGTCAGCACCACCACGTAGCGCCGTTTCGCGAGGTCTATCCACGGCGAGTTCCCCGCCCACCCCGTGTGGCTCAGCGTCGCCGCCGAGAGCGAGGGCGGGGTGAACGCGGGATCGGCCCGCCAGCCGAAGGCGACCGGCGACCGACCGTCGGGCCGTTCCGTCAGCAGCCGTAGCGCCCGCTCGGAAAGAATCTGCTTGCCGCCGCACGCGCCGCCGTCGAGCAGCATGCGGCAGAAGGCGGAGAGATCCGCGGCCGTGGAGAACAGGCCCGCGTTTCCGAGCGGGTGCCCGGCGTGCTGCGCCGGAGGATCGCTGGCCACGCCGAACGTCCCCGCCACCGCCTGCCGCACCACGCGCGCCGGATCAGGGTCCGGCAGCGGCGCCCAGCGCGTGTCCCGCATGCCGAGCGGACCGAAGACCTCGTTGCCGCAAAGCGCATCGAGGCTCTTGCCCGAGACGCGCTCGGCGATCAGCCCCAGCAGAATGTAGTTGCAGCACGCGTATTCGTAACGCATGCCGGCAGGGCGCACTGGGCTGTGGCGGAGTATGCGAGCAACCACCTGACCGCTCTGATCATAAGGCTTGCTGTTGTCGAATCCGGACAAATGGCGCGCCAAATCGCGCACTGTCACAGATCCCTTCAGCGAACCGGCGTAGGCGGGCAGATAGTTGGTGAACGCCGCGTCAGGATCGACCCGGCCGAGGTCCACGCAGAGAGCGACGGCGGTCGCGGCGCCGACGGCTTTGGTCACGCTGGCCAGATCAAACAGCGCGTCCTCGCGCATCGGCCGCGTCCGCGCCTTGTCCATCCAGCCCCAGGCCTGCCTGAAGAGCACCTCGTCGTCCGTGCCCGACATCACGACCGCGCCGGTCCAGAGGCCATTGCTCATACAGGCCCCGTTGAACGCGGCTGCGCCGCCGTCGCCGGCAAAAGCCGCTCGCACGGCCAACGCGCATGCGAATAGTGCGATCCGTCCTGTCATCGCCTGTACCTCGAACGCGCAAACGCAGAGGTCGGTCCCCTACTTGACTTCGATCTCGTACCAGACCGTCTGGTACTGCGGGCCGATGACAACCTTCGAGCCGCCCTCGGTCT
>CAZTDL010000703.1:0-2602 GCA_964612775.1 uncultured Lentisphaeraceae bacterium | reverse complement strand
TCGCTCCAGCCTTTCTCAAACCACATCATCGACCTATTTGTCTAATGTCGAAATATGACCCTTATTCCGTCGCCAGCAAAGTGTCAAGAACTTTGAATATTGAGCTATCCGTCTCGTTAATAACCCCTAAATAGCCATCCGAATACACCAACCCATATTTGCCGTACCAAGGGAATTCTCGCGCGAGCGTCGCTTGTTGAAATCGATGGCGCAACTTTTCAGGCACAACATAACATTTGCGGACAAACATTTGAGTCAACACTTCATAGGGACCAACGTTTACTATCAGTTGACGTCCATCGTCTGAGAAGTTAGCGTCAAACGTGTACTCAAGTGAATTTCGATAGAAGGTCAACCAGTCGAACAAACTTTCACCTGCACCACCCAAAAAAACAAACTCATTATCCCCCGCAACGACTCTCCGCCGATTGAAGCTATCGATCAAGTCCTGAGCATTAAAGTAATGCGGCTGGCTATCGTTGACCTTGCGATTTCGAACAACCAGACTAATCTCCAAATCAATATTAGTTTTTTTGCCTCAACTTTCCCCTTTTGAAGCAATAATCCACAAACAGCTTCGGCACTTCCTCGCATGCTCACATCTTCATGCATTTTTATTCCCCGCAAGGCCAAATATGCATCACGGGGTTTTGTCGCATCGTCTTGTTCGCGGAAAATCACACCAATGCTTTGACAACAAAAATCATCTCCGGCCGTGTCTATTCTCGGAATTATGCAACCGGCTTCTGCGAGCAAGCCAAGAAGAAACACCAGAGAGCTCTTGATCCTATTGCACATACGTTCCTCACTTTAGAATTGGCGGCATTATTTGCCCGATCTGATAGGTTGTTGTTGTTATAGTACCGTCAACGTGGAGCCATCCAATCTGATTGTTGAACAGAATATAGATAGCGGTCGAATCGGCCAAGACTGGAGTAACCAACATCACTGTTATGGGTTGCCAAGAAGCGTCGCCCCGAGAAAAACTCGTTCCGCCAGCAGGATTATTAGGATCGGCAGGGTGAACATGAACATTACGAACAACAGAAATTTTCCTTCGCATTTAAGTTGCCCGGCAACCGTATCTCCACAAGTTTTTGCAACACTGTCAACTCTTTTACCATTTTTATAATAGAATGGCACCTTCATATAGTAGTCCCTATTGAACGCACCATCACTACGACCTTGATATCTGAAATCCCCTTCAATTGGGCCCTTCACCGAAACAACTCCTGTTTCTTGATCACAACAGACGATTCCGCAGTATTCCATGTAGTAAGTCTCCCCATACCATTTGAGTGGCTTTTGATTCGAAAGATATTGCGCTCGCTTAGTCAAGCCGTATGCGTACATATTAATTTCTTTTTCATTGCATTTGCAGGGCACCATTTGAACCGATAATCCTAAGAAATCAGACCGAATTATCGGATTATTATTACAACAACAGTATAGTCCCCTATTTTCATGTTCCCCGATCGGATCCCTGTTCACCCACCACCCCAGCCCCGGCCTGTAGAACCGATACCCGTAGTAGTACAGCCCAACCTCGGCGTCCCAATACTTGGTCGAGAAACGGAATGAGAAGGAAAAGTTCGAGAGTTCGTTCGTGCCCGAGTTCGTGAGTGTTTCGGAGACGATGTTGCCGAACGCGTCGTACTGGAAAGACGCGACCGTCGCGCCGTTGCGGGAGACGTAGCGCTCGACGTTGCCGTTGTGATCGTACAGGGGATAGGAGGTTGTTAGACTGTTAGGCTGTAGGCTGTTAGTGCTGTAGGAAAGAACCGCCAGCAGTCCGCCGACGCCGCCCGCGCCTTGCAAACTGCCGGACAAGTCATTCCCCCAGATGTAGCAATTTGTGATTGCCGATTGCTGATTACCGATTGTTTCCCTGACCAGATTCCAGCCGTCGTAGAAGAAGTGGCACGTTTTCTCTACTCCCCAACTCTGCGTCTCCGCGTCTTTGCGCGAGATTATTTTCCTGACCCGGCGGCCCATGGCGTCGTATGCGCTGGCGACCTGGATCTCGGCGTTGGAGACGAGCACGAGCTGGTAACAGTTGCCGCTGCGTCGCGGGTTAACGCTCCTCGCTCCGTCACTTCGCGACGGCCTTAAAATCGCGGTCGCCCGGCGGCCCTGCCTTGGGCTTGGCGCTCTTTTAATCTGCACATCCCAGAAATAGGCGTTCGTGCCGTCCCACGTCATGTGTCGGTTGCCGCTGCGTCGCCGGATACGGCTCCTCGCTCCGCGCATTCGCGCGGCCTCAAAGTCGCGGTCGCCCGTCGGCTGCGCCTTGGGCTTGGCGCTCTTTTGATTTCCGTTCAAATCGCAGGAGGGACGAATTTTGACAGGATTAACATGATTGACATGATTGGAGATGAGGGAATACTGGTTGAGACGGTTGGCGGCATAGGTCGTGACGTCGGGCGTGCTGTTGCAGGAGGAAGCCGAAGCCTGCTTGCGGTTGCCCATCGCGTCATACGAGTAGCCCCACGCGCCGTCGCTGGAGGCGCTGGCGGAGAGGACGGCGTTGGTGCCTTGATCCGTGAGGTCGTAGCCGTAGCGCCAGACGCCCGCGTCGGTGGTCTTGGTTTCGAGACGTCCC
>CAZTDL010000702.1:0-2605 GCA_964612775.1 uncultured Lentisphaeraceae bacterium | reverse complement strand
GGGCGGATCGGGTGTATGCCAGTCTGTACGATCATCCCTATCACGACCGCGCCACGGGCGAGGGGGTGATCATGAGCGATGACGGCGGCGAAACGTGGCGGACATTGACAAACGAAACGCTGACGTGCAAGAACGTCTCGGTGATTTCGGTTGATCCCCAAACGCCGGATCGGCTCTGGCTCGGCACTGGCGGGAACGCGGTCTTTGTAGGGGATGCGGGCGGACTCTTGCCGCCTCGCATAAAAGATGGTTTTCAACAGCCAAAAATGATAAATTAATTTTTCAATTTTTGTTCAACAGCGGAGTGATCATGAGCGATGAAATCCAGCCCGTCGACAGCGACGATCAAGGCTTGCGCAATATCAACATCGAAGACGAGATGAGTTCGTCTTATATCGATTATTCGATGAGCGTTATCATTGGGCGCGCTTTGCCCGATGCGCGTGACGGTTTGAAACCGGTTCACCGCCGCGTGCTCTTCGCCATGAATGAGCTGAGCAACGCTTGGAACAAGCCTTACAAGAAGTCGGCCCGTGTGGTCGGCGACGTGATCGGTAAGTATCACCCGCATGGCGATACGGCGGTTTACGACACCATTGTGCGTATGGCGCAGGATTTCTCGATGCGCTATCCGCTCGTGGACGGCCAAGGTAACTTCGGATCCATCGACGGCGATCCCCCTGCGGCGATGCGTTACACCGAAGTGCGCATGGACCGTATGGCCGAAGAGATGCTCGACGATCTGGAAAAGGATACCGTCGATTTCAAGCCCAACTACAACGAAGAGTTCATGGAGCCTTCCGTTTTGCCCGCGCGGCTGCCCAACCTGTTGCTCAACGGATCGGTCGGCATCGCGGTCGGCATGGCCACCAACGTCCCTCCGCACAACCTCGGGGAACTGGTGGACGGCATCACGCATTATGTGGAGAACCCCGAGTGTTCGATCGATGACCTGATGAAGTTCATCAAAGGGCCCGACTTTCCGACCGGCGCGACCATCTGCGGCATGCGCGGCATCGAAGCGATGTATAAGCTCGGCCACGGGTCGATCTTGATCCGCGGCAAAGCCGAGATTGTCGGATACAAGAACAAAGAAGCGATCATCATCACCGAAATCCCCTATACGGTGAATAAGGCCAGCATGATCGAAAAGATGGCCGAGCTGGTGAACGAAAAGATCATCGAGGGCATTTCCGATATTCGTGACGAGAGTTCCAGCGACGGCATCCGCGTGGTGGTCGAGCTCAAACGCGGCGCGATGGGACAGGTGGTGCTGAACAACCTCTACAAACATACGCAGCTCCAGACGACCTTCGGCGCCAACATGCTGGCGATCGATCAGAATCGTCCCAAAGTGATGAATCTGAAAGAGCTGATCCGCTGCTATGTGGACCATCGCTTTGAAGTCATCACCCGCCGCACGAAGTTTGAATTGGCCAAGGCCGAGGCCCGCAAGCACATCTTGGAAGGTCTGCTGATCGCGCTCGATCATCTCGATGACGTGGTGGCCATCATTCGCTCCTCCAAGAACCGCGACGAAGCCAAAGTCCGCCTCATTGAACGCTTTGCCTTTTCCGAGAAGCAGGTCGATGCGATTCTCGAGATGCGTCTTTATCAGCTCACCGGCCTTGAGCGCGAGAAGGTCGAAGCCGAATTCAACGAGCTCTGCGAGCGCATCGCCTATTTCATGAGCCTGCTCGCGGATCCCGTGAAGATCTACGGCGTTATCAAGCAGGATTTGATCGATCTCAAGACGAAACATGTGGCTTCCTCCAAACGCGCCGATGTTCGCCGGACAGACATCGTCCCGATGGAAGGCGAAGTGAACATCAAGGATCTCATCGCCGATGAACCCTGCGTCATTACCCTGAGTCGGCGCGGCTACGTCAAGCGCGTTCCGCTCGCCACCTACCGCGAACAGCGGCGCGGCGGCAAGGGCATCACGGGCGCGGCGGTCAAAGACGAGGATTTCATCGACACCGTGTTTGTGGCGGAAACCCATGACACGCTGCTCCTGTTCACCAGCCAAGGCCGCGTCTTCAAAAAAGACGCCTACGAGATTCCCGAAGCGCCTCGCACCTCCTTCGGCAAACCCATTGTCAACCTGCTCGAACTGCGCGAGGGCGAGACCGTTGTGGCTCTGTTGCCCATCCGCTCCTTCGAGACCGGCGAGGACGTCTTCTTCGCCACCGAGAACGGTGTCATCAAGCGGACCGCCCTCGCTGAATTCCGCAACGTCAACCGCAAGGGTATCATCGCCATCAAGTTCAAGGATGTCCAAGGCGACGAGGATGACGCCGACGCGTCGGATAAGGCCGATGCCGCCGAGCAGGAAGATGCCGCCGAGCAGACGGCGAATGATCGTCTCATCCAGGTGCGGCTCGTCCGCGAGACCGACCACATTCTGCTGGTTACGGCCAACGGCAAGGCTATCCGTTTCCCTGTCTCGTTCAAAAAGACCGATGCGGACGGCAACGAGCGCGAGGCCAGCGTGCGCAGCATGGGCCGCGCTTCCGCCGGCGTGCGCGGCATCCGTCTGGCGGCGGGCGATGCGGTGCGTTCTTTCGATATCGTGAACGATGCCGAGACCCTTTTGATCGCGACT
>CAZTDL010000701.1:0-2606 GCA_964612775.1 uncultured Lentisphaeraceae bacterium | reverse complement strand
TCCTCAGTTAACAACGCGAGATAGCCAGGCAACCCCAACAGCACCGCTGCCTTGCCGTTTGCGACCAGTGACGTCATCGCATCACCCACCCGTTCGAAAATTTCGTCGGGCATCGGCAGCCACGCGCTTTCCTTCACCAGATCGCTCAAACGCAACTCAACGCCGCCACGCTCTTGGCAGAACCGACGCAGCATCGTCCAGCTTTCACCCGGAGGCATGGTCACCACCCGCGCCTTCGCCTCCGCAAGGGGATTCCTGATATATTCGCAATACTCGTCCAGTGTCATGGCATCACTCCAGCACCGAGAGCCCGGCATCGGGGATTTGATCGATCAACCTTAAGAGCATTTTTTTCGCCTCGGCGTCGGTAAGTTTGTTCACTTTTTCCGCAACTTTTTCCCGCGCATGAGTGTCATACCACTGTTTGACGAACGCCTCGACCGCTTCGTGAAGCCCTCCGTCAGTCAGCCATCGGCCTGGCGCATCGCCCAATTTGCGGCGCAACCAATCACTCAGTTCGCCGACACTGAGCCCGATCTTCTGATACCGAGTGGGCAGCACCCTCTTGAGGAACTTTGCGCCCGCCGCAACCGTATCCACAAACGCACCCTCTTTTTCAAGTTCGTCATGCACGGACTGCAAGCGTTCAGCCGACACCTCTCCCGGATTCGCGACCGCATCGACAATGCTTTGAGCGTTGTCCACCGCCAAAACGCATTCGGCGGGCACCGCATTTTTGCGGCTCCATTCGTCAGGCGACTCCGTGCCTGTTCGTTCGCGCCACAACGTCGTCACCAGCTTTGAAATCAGCGTCCGGTTGTATTCCACGATCTTGCCGCGCCCCTGCGCTTTAAAACTCTGTTCATCGGCTCTCGCCGAATCCGGCGAGAAGGCATTGTAAAGCTCGCGGCTTTCCGCGACCGCCATCGGCCAAATATCTCCGAAGATTTCCCGCATTGCCCCTAGTTGTTGCGCTTGTGTCGCGTCGAAAAACATTGCACGGACAACTCCGTACTGCTGATCCAAAAGCTCTTCGAAGGCTTTCGCGTCCTCTCCGGACATCGACGGTCTGTTGAGCAGTTCAAAGAAGCGCTTCAATGCCGGATGTTTTTTTGTCCAGAAATCAGTTGGAACTTTGTTCTCACCAAGAACTGCGGTGCGCAAGCGGCTCAATGCGTCTTCGAAGCTCATGTATCCCGATGAGCCAGCCAGACCGCAAATATGCTCCGCGCACAACATCTTTCGGTATACTTCTTCCAGTACGGCCTCGGTATCGCCGCGTTTCCACAAATAACCGCTCGTCTCCACAAAACGGTTCTTGACCGACCCGCAACAGGAGTGCGACAAACACCCCATACGTTCTGCCGCTGCTTTCAACTCTGGCTTGACGCTATCGACATAACGCTGAAATGCAGCTTCGAACACCAATGGCGTCATATATTTGGCCAGTGCCTCCGAAAGCCCCGGCGTCGTCAACAGAAGCTCGCCGATCTCCTTCACTTTGTTGCCGCGAGTCTCGGTGTCGCCTTTGGAACTGATGCTATTCGCCGCGCACAGCGCGTCGATGACTTTACCCATCGCTTCCGCGCACGGATCGGCCTGCGTACGGATGTACTCCGGCAACACCCACAACGGCACGCGTTGCGAAAGCTGTTCGAGTCGTGTCCCGACCGCATTCAACGCCGCCTCCACCGTTCCGTCCGAGAGTGGACTACTCCCGAAAATCACGCTACTCTGTTCAATGAACGCCTTTTCTTCTTTTGACAGGCGACAAATCAATTTCTCGTTCTTGATGACATTGGTGCCGTCGTTTTTCACCACCGCCTCGATGATTTCCGCCAGCGTCCGAGCGTCCAGCGTTTTACTTGTCACGCTGTCCGTCCATTGAAGTTTGCGTTGTCCGGTCAACCACGTTTTCAGCACGAAGCCCAGCACGAACGCCGAATGAGGCACGCCCAGTAATCCGAACGGCGGACGCTGCAGATCAATGTAGAGTTTGCGTATGGAACAAGTATTGCCCGCGCCCACCGTGCTATCCTGCCGTTTCTTACAGAAATCCCGCAACTGCGTCAGCGGATGGTTCGGACTCGTGTCGAACCATGTTTCCTCGGCAGCAACGCCGTTCTTCTGCCAAGTCGCCACCACGGTCTTCCACGCGCCGGGTTTGGCGAATTTGTCGAACTCCATACCCGCCAGCGCCCAGCTTTGCAAGGCCATCGGTACGGCAAACGCACTGATGTTGAAACCGCACAAATCGTCCGTATATGCACCGAACGCCTGTTTCGCATAGCCGGTGAGCCAGTCTTTTTTTAGCTGCCCCCACGTCACTTCCTCTGCGAACGGCTCCCCGGTTGCGTTGGGTTTATAAACCGTAATCTTGGCAGCGCTTGTTATCTTGGAATGCCACGCCGCCTTAGCGCCGCTGACCTGTGTTTCAAACACCTTCTTGCTCGCACTGTCACTTGCCAATGCGAGACGAGCGCTGTTTTCTAGAAATGCGTTCCAAGCATTCACATTGTCGCGGCAGAAACTTACCTCTGGAAGGGTAATAAAGAGCATCCGGTGGTCTTTGAACTGTCTAGCCAATTCTTTGGCCTTGCCGGGTA
>CAZTDL010000700.1:0-2607 GCA_964612775.1 uncultured Lentisphaeraceae bacterium | reverse complement strand
GTGAGGTTGTCCAAGATGTTATCGGACCCCGTGACCGTGAGCGTCGTGGCCGCGCTGGCCAAGGTGATGGAGGCCCCGGGAAGGAGCGAGTCGATCATGACGTCGAGCGTGCCGATGACCGAGACGACGGCGTTCGAACCCAGCGTGTGGATATGCAGGGAGGCGCCGCCGCCTTCGAGCGTGAGCGCGCCTTCCACCCGGTCGACGGTCATGGCTTGGTATTTGGGAACGTAAAGCTTGCCTGCCGTACTGGTCCCTTTCAGCGTCTTGATCCAAGTTTCGGTTGGGAGTGTCCCGTAGCCCGTCGGATAAAGCGCAAACGCGCCGGTGGCGTTGACCGTGACGGTGTTGTTGGAGTCGCCTGCGGTGGAGGCCTCGAAGATGAGAATGGTCTGGTTGCAGATGATGTCGCCGACGATGGTGCTCGCCTCCTTAATGTGCGCGCGCGAATTGCCGGTTTTGTACACGGTACCCGTACCGGTGACTTTGCCTTGGAGATAGAAATCGGCATTGATCGAAAGGAATAGCGTCGCGCCTGAGCCTTCGAGAGAGATGTCATTTGTGACCGTGGTGGCGGTTCCATACCATGTGCCAAGCGAATCGAACGCGCACGGTTTAATGGTGACGGTCAGGTTGGTGCCCTGCACGCGGACTGTGGCGTTCTCGGCGACGGATTGTTGTCCCAAGACATAGAGGTTATGGTTTGTCAGCGTCACGTCGCCATTGCCCAGCAAATTCTTGCCCGCGAGGGCCAGTGTTGCGCCGGATGCCACGTTCCACGCGCAAGAAGTCGGCCATGCGTAGAGCATGCACTGGTCGCGGAAGGTGAGGCCTGCGACGGACGCGGCGTTACTGAAAACGACATCCGAATTGAAAGGCGGATAGTTTATGTCAAGACCGTTTGCGCCGAAGGTCAGATCGCCCTGTCCGTTGACGATCAGTTTGGCGGTGAGGGCGGTGTTGGTGAGGGGTATGAGCCCGCCGGTCAGACGGAGGGGCTCGGCCATGTCGTAGCCGGTGAGGTCGAAGGTGGCTTCGGTGGCGATCATCGTTTTTTGCGGCAGGCACCCGTTGCGGGCGGTACGCAGGACGCTGCCGTCTTCCGGATCGGCGAACGGAAAGGCGTTGGTCTGGTTGGCGACTCTGATGAGGTCGTTGCTGGGGCTGTACAGAATCCCGCTCTTCAGCGTGGCATTGGCGATACTGCCGCCTCCTGCGCCGTTCTGAACGCGGACCTCCAGATCGTGCCAGCCGGCGCCGAGCGCGACGTCGCGTTTGCAGGTCTCGACGTTCCATACGCCATTTTGAACGAGGGTGACGCCGTCAACCGCGATGGCGGCGCCGTCATCGATGTGTTCGTAAAAACTGTAGGTGCCGGCCTGTGGGACGAGCCAGCGGGCTGTGTAGACGTATTCGGTGAGGGAGGTGGTGATGTTGCCGCCTGCCCAATGGAGATTGGTGGTGGCGCGGTTCCATGTGCCATAACCGGTTGTGCTCGGCACGCCGCAACTGGTGGCGTTGGTGCGCACGTATTCATTTAGGCCGGGGGATCCGACTTCAGCGCCGGCGAAAACGAGCGTGGATCCGGTACCGAGCCGAATGGGGACCATCCCAAGGCTGAGACTCTCGGTGTTGGTGACAGCGAGGGTTTCGCCGGCACCGACGACTGTGTCTGCTTCCGCGGGGCGGAACAGTGCGATGCAGGCAAATATAATAAGGCAATGCGTTTTATCCATGTTCATTCTCATCCGCTCTCGGTGAATGATTGTCAATCGTTGATGCGCTTGCTTTTTCCGGTGCCGCTACTTAATTCCGATGAGAGTTCCGTGCGGCACCACAGAGAGGGTCAACGCGGTGGCCGTTTTTTTCAGCGAGACGTTCCCGGTCGGTTGCTCGCCTGTGGTGGAGAGTGTCCAGTTGGCGAACCCGTCGCCTGCAAGGGAGCTCCAGGTGATGAGAGGATACGTGCCGGCGGGCGGACGGACCTCGAAATGAACGTTGACCGTCCCGGCCGCCGCTACGGAAAGGACGCCCGGGATCACGGTGGCGGGGGACACCGCGTACGCGCCGAGCGTGTTGGTGGCGAGCGTAAAATCGAACGAGGTGCCCGACAGCGTGAGCGTGCCGCTGAAATTCGCGTCGAAGGAGGGCAGTTGCGATGGCCGGGTTGCCAGAACCGTGCCGCTTCCCGTCACGGTGGCGGCTGTGAAGTCGCTGTAGCCCGCCCGCATTTTTCCGAGCCATTTCTTCATTAGATAGGCTTCGATATCGGCACGCGTGGTGTTGGTCAGGGCGGATTCGAAGAGGATGATCTCGCCGAGACGTTCCCGGTTGAGGTTGCCAGAGGCACCGTCGCCGCCGTAGAAACCGAAGAAAGCGGCTTGAACGACGTTGGTGGCAACGAAGGAGAGCAACTCGGTGGTGCCGCTGTAACCGGCGGTGGTGCCGTTGACCGCGCTACCGTCGAGGAAGGTTTGGCCGTATTTCACCGCGGTGGCGGTTGCTGTGCCCCAGATGGGCGAAGCGACGGATTGCGGGTTGTTGCGGGTGAAGACCTGAGAGGCGGCAACGTCGTAGGTGATGGGCACGCCGCCGCCCCGCGAGCTG
>CAZTDL010000699.1:2283-2607 GCA_964612775.1 uncultured Lentisphaeraceae bacterium | reverse complement strand
GTACCGTGTTGGTACCACATACTTTACTGAATTTGCCCTGCAAAGGCAAGGGGGTCATTCGGCTTTTTTCTTGAGCGTTCCGAAGATTGGCTTCAAATGCCGGGTGTATAGGTTTTCCGTAACATGTTTTGCGACCGTCGTCTCGTTGGTTGTCAGCGCAGTCAGATAGCGATTCCCCTGCTCGGCGGCAACTTTGTAGGCAACATGGATGAACTGCCTGAAGTCCGGATTGAATTGGGAGTCGCCCGGCACGTGACGCAAGGTCGCCGCAAAACGACCGCCATTCCATGCGCCGACTTCCTCCACTCGCGGCAAACGCTGTTT
>CAZTDL010000699.1:0-2273 GCA_964612775.1 uncultured Lentisphaeraceae bacterium | reverse complement strand
CTAATGTCGATCACGGTCGCGTACGGACCGCACAACTCGTCAAAACGTGTGAGCGCCCGGGTATAAATTTCCTTTGCGACGGCCAAACCCTCCCCTCCGGATTCCGCAAGCCCGATGATCTCTTCCAGCCATGTGGTGCCGGCTGTTTTGACGTGGACGCCCGCATCGTGTGCCCGTAGTGTCTGAGCGATATACGGGTAAAGCGCGAACTTGTCGCTGCCGGAATGAATGCTCAGTTTAAGGTTCTCAGGTAGTCCGAAACGGCGTGCCGCATACTTCACGACGCAGACGTCCTCTTCGAATTCGCGGCCGAACACCGCAGGCACGCCCACGTAATCCACACCCTTGTTGAAACGTCCGGTGAACTTCGGCGCGATCGTTTGGATCGGGATTTTTTCCTCCGCGATCGCTGCCAGAATCACCAGTAGCATGACGGGGGTCTGTGGGATTTGCGTTTCATCCATGGAGATTTCTGTGACGAAATCGTCGTTGCCTTTTTCCTCTGCGATGTGGCGATAGAGGCGGCCCGCCTGCCGAACGGCGAAAAGAGTGCCGCGCAAATGCTCGGCCAACTGGGCTTGTGTCAATGTGATCGGTGCCTGAAGACCATCAATGTTGTGGCATCCGATCAGGTGCGCATGACGTGCGATGAAACCGTAGATTTCTCCTTCGTCTTGCGTCTCGCCAATGTAGTCGGCCACATCCAAGGTGAAAAAATCAGATGATTTGATAAAGGGATCCACGTTCTTGAGGCTGATGTGGTCCGCATCAACATGATACGGATACTGCCAATTCGCGTTGCGCACCGCAGCATCGGCCTCGTCGCGCACGGAATCAGGGCCTGTTCCGATGATGCTGTGTTCGCGGTTTGATTTATTCCAAACCGGCGACACGATCACTCCTTCGTTTTGAGAGAGTAACCTAAAAGCCTCCAATTGCGCACGGCCCTGATGCCCAAAACGGTCTCCGATGCCCAGTGAATAAGTCGCTAACGTTTTCATGGCGTAACACCATAACAAAACCACGAATGGGGACGCAAGAAGACGATTGTACGATCAGATTGTCCGGTCAGGGACTAAATCGTGTTACGCGAGGACTTTCAGGCAGGAAACGGAGACGTTCGGCGACGGTGAGGTTCTCGTCCGGAAGAATGAGGTCGGGGCGAAGATCGGCGAGCGGCTGGAGGACGAACCGTCGGTTACGGGCGCGTGGATGGGGCAGGGTCAAGGCAGGTGAATCGAGACGTAGGGTCCCGAGAACGATGATGTCGATATCGATCGTCCTAGGCATGTTTTGCACGACACCGCGCATACGTCCTAACCGATACTCGATCTCGTGAATCGCAGCAGAGAAAGCCAAGGCGGAAAGCGCGGTTTCGACGATGACGATCTGGTTTAAATAGAGGTGATCGGCGAAGTCGCGAGGCACGTCAACGGGCTCGGTTTCATAGATGGGAGACCGTTCAAGAAGCGTGATGCCCGGCCATGTTCTCACAGCATCAACGGCCGCGTTCAACCACGCACGCCGGTCGCCTTGATTGCTGCCAAGCGATAACACGGCTTCTCTAGGCTGTGTGTGCGACTGCGTGACAAAACTCTCCTTAGCCGACCCGCGAGGCTCACGCGTTTTCGAAGCCGAGAACATGCCGCATCGAATAAATTCCGGGCTTGCGGTCTTTGAGCCAGAGCGCGGCGCGCAGTGCACCGGTCGCGAAGGCTTCTCTGCTGTTTGCGCGATGGGTGATTTCAATCCGTTCCTCATCCGCAACGAACATGACCGTATGGTCGCCGACGACGGACCCGCCGCGCAAGGCATGGATGCCGATCTCGCCGCGCGGGCGTTCGCCGGGCATGCCTTCGCGCCCGTAACAGGCGACATCTTTCAAATTGACGCCGCGACCCTCTGCCAGCGCTTCCGCTAGTCCCAAGGCTGTTCCGCTCGGCGCATCTTTTTTCAGGCGGTGATGCATTTCAACGATCTCCGCATCGTAATCAGGTCCCAGAATGGAGGCCGACCGTCGGACGAGTTCCAGCATCAAATTAACGCCTAAGCTCATGTTGGGAGCCCAAACGATCGGAATTTTTTCCGCTGCGCTGACGACGCTCCTCTTTTCTTGATCAGTTAATCCTGTTGTGCCAAGGACATACGATTGTCCATTGGACACCGCATTCGCAAGATTTTCGGTTACGACGGTGTGGAAGGTGAAATCGATCACCGTTTCAGCCTTGCTCGGCCAATCGTCGGTATAACCGAGGCAATCGGGAAGGGTCTCG
>CAZTDL010000698.1:0-2611 GCA_964612775.1 uncultured Lentisphaeraceae bacterium | reverse complement strand
CGAGCGGCGTATGGTTGATGTTCGGCGGCGAGGGGAAGGCCGCCTCGTCGAGAGGGCTGGTTCGATCCGCGTATTCTTCAGCGAGAGTGTATCCGTCCCAATCCTCGTCCGATTCCGGGTTTTGACCGTTGGCCCCATAGTAACGATATTCCCACCAGTCGGGGATTCCGTTGCTGTCGACATCGTTTGTGGCGGGAAGGTAAACCGCTTCGAGCGAGTGAACGCTATCCATCAGGAGTTCGCCGTACGAGAGACCGCAGTAGGCTGGCGGGGCGGGGGAACGTATCCCATCCAGTCGCCATTCGGCGAACGCGTATTCGGTTGTTTCATTTGTAAGCGTTTGCGGAAGGGGCGGAACGGAAAAAAGGCTGTCCTCGGCGGACCAGAAACATTGTGTGGAAAAAGCGGGATTGGTTGAAAACAACGTCAACCGATGTTCAAACCGCCATAGCCATGTGAGCCGAGTGTGCTGGTCGATCTGAAATGTGACGGTGAGGTTGGTTCCGCTCGGAGGGATACTCGCTGTGCCTACGAAACCTGTGCAGGTGACGCGTGTGTCATCCGAAACGTCGTCGAACACATATTGAGGTGCGGAGGCGGTCATGACGAGGCCCGATGCCGAGTAGGTGACGCCATAATCGGGTGTGACTGAACCATAGTCGGACGGCATCCCGTCGACCGTCAGGCTGAGGCGTTCGGTCACATGAAAGATCGCGTCGTCCGTTGTGGGCCAACGGCTTTCGTATCCCGCACGGTTTTTTGCGTGGATGGCGTAGGCGATGCCGGTCTTGGCCTGCTGCGCCTCGATGAAGCTTTCGAAAAGGTTGCCTTCGACCTGTGTCATGTGTTGCGTGTGGCTCAGGTTGGGCTCACGGTCGGTCTGCCACACGAGTGTGACGGCCGTCGGGTCGTAGATGCCGACGGGCTCAAGGATACAGGTGACGCGGTGTGCGGTCTGCGTATCGTAGGTGTTGCCGAGCGGTTCATGGGTGATGGTCGGTACGACGGCATTGATGATTGGGGCGAAGGGCGTGGCCGGATCGCCGAAGAGATTGAGCTCGTAATAGACCCAACGCGTATACGTCGCGGAGTAGGCGCTGATGGCATGGAGATTTATGCGGCGCGAATATTCATTGATTTCGCCCAGACGCGTGGCGTTGCCGCGAAGGGCCGCATCCCAGAACGAGCGATGAAATAAGTGTGATAAGCCGCCGACGACGTCTTTGTATTCCCAGCCTTCGCGGGCATTCATGACAACCGCAAAAGCGGCGTTGCTGACGGTGACGATCTGTTCCGCGAAGCAGTCGGGTGTGTCGAACGCGCCGCAGTCGCAAGCCTGTGAGTACATGAAATAAGGCATATCGTTCGTGAAGGCGCGTATCGCTTCTTGGTAGGAAGACGTGCCGAGCGAAATTTTCGCGCAGGATGTGATGGAGCCATGACCGATATGATTAACCGTATGCAGATTACGGTTCAGAAAAGCGATTGCGTCGGTGGCGGTCCACAGGCCGTTCGACGAGTCGTAAAGCCTGTACTCCTCAGTATCGAACGCTTGGGCGTAGACCGAGTTTTCGTAGCCAAGCGATTCAAGTGAATACGTGTTTGTGCCGAGACGAAGTTCCTCCATGTAGCCATCGGAGTAAATCTGTGTGCCCATGTTGATCTTTTCTGACATGAACGCGTTGGGTGCGATATCCTGCGTGGAGACGGATTCGTAGCGAAGGGTCTTTCGGACCATGTTGGCGAGTTCTTCTGCGTTTACGACAGGGAAGCGTCCAACCATGACCTCTGCGGTGAGATCGACGTCGCCGCCATTCGATCCGTCCGTAACTTCGCCGTAAAGCCCGTTGCCGTTTCCGTCGAAGTCTCCGTCCAGACAACCGTAATAAAGGGCGTCGGACGGGATCTCTTCCGTGTAGGTGGTGCTAATGTCGGAAACCGCGATGTGGAGTTTCTGCGCGGGTATCAGGTCGAATGATCCGACGATAAGAACGTAGCGCGTTCCCCATTGCTGATGCGCATCTTGGATGAAAGCGCGGATTCGTGCGGGATTGTTGTTGCCCGCGTAGTTCGCATAAATCCAGCCGACATCGATGATTGCGGGGGTGAATCCGGCAAGGGCGCGGACGTCGCAAAGACCTTGGAGATTCCAAGGCCCGGCTGTATGATTGATAAGATTGGAGGTGGAGATGATGAGATAGGAGTGCTGGATGTCGGAAGGCAACGCGAATTGCTTCAGGTTTCGGGTCGTGCGGAGCGGGGTTGCGACAGGCTGGAGATTCACCGTGACGGCGATCGCTCCGGCTGCCAACAGAACGTTTCGGACAGGATCAAAGCGCACGGGAAATACCTGAATCGACAGCAAGGTCGTTCCGTCCGACGGATCGGTGCGCCATATCGGCTGTGTGATCTCAGGGTAGGGGATGGTCCCGCCGTAAATGTCGGCGTCTGGCGCGACAGCGGGCGGTGGGGGCGCATCCGGTTGGCATGGCGGCAGCCCCCATTGGATCGGCGCAGAGAGCGGGATTTCACGGATCAGAGAAGGCGTTAGCGTGACGGATGCGACTTCGAAACCGCTGGGGATATCGAAAGAGACGCCTGCGACAGGAAG
>CAZTDL010000697.1:0-2612 GCA_964612775.1 uncultured Lentisphaeraceae bacterium | reverse complement strand
CGAACCGTCCGCGTCGATGCGGATGCGGACGTCGCCGCTCACGGTTAGATCGCCCGACACCGTAAGCGTTCCGACGCCGTTTGTGCCGCCGGGGGCGACGAAGCCGTCGGCGGGTATGGAGAGACCGGTCGTCGGCGGTACCAGCGTGCCGTCGCCCCACAGGCCCGCGCCGGCCGCGAGGCTGCAGGTCGCCGACGAGAGGTCAAGCGTGCCGCCGTTTGCGCCGAGATCGCCGGTGAAGCCGAGCGTGCCGGTCATGCGTAGCGTGCCCTCGCCGGATTTGGTGAGACCGCCGTCCTTGGCGGCTGCGCCGTCGCGCGAATCGTGCGTGAGCGATTGGGCGATGGTGACGTCGTGCCCGGCGGTGTCGATCTTCGCGCCGCCGGGGCGGACTTCGGCAGAGGTGATCCCGTAGAGGAAATCACTGCGGTTGGCGACGGCCGCCAGCATACCGCCGTCGAAATAGAGGGCGGAGGTCCCCTGATTGCCGCGCACGATGAGCGCCGCGAGGCGTCCGCCTTCCAGACGGCACTCGCCGGTGGAGCCTGTGCCGGAACCGATGAACACGGCATTGGCCGGGACGGTCATGACGCCGCCGGCGATGTGCAGGACACCGGTACCGTAACGGCCGACGTAGACATTCGGATAGGCATAGAGCGTTCCGCCATACAGGTTGTAGGCTCCTTGCGTTTCAGTGTATGCACCGTTGTTTCCCGCAATGATGATACTGTTCGATACGACGACGTCGCCGCCGTGTTGGTTAACCGTGCCTGAGCCGGTCGTGAAGCCGAGGATCATCTGATTGCGCACATAAAGTTGGGCTCCGGGGTAAAGGTTGAAAATGCCCACTGCGTTTGCCAGATTGCCGATGAAAAGACCCAGACTGCTGGAATAGGAGTTGATCGTTCCGTAACAGTCGACGACGCCGGTGCCCCAGCGGCCGACCTGAAAGACATTGGAGACTTCTGTGGTGGACCCCGCTCCGCAGTACATGTACCCTTGGGCCGGACTGGAGTTGAAGGCGACACCCAGCGTTGACGCTTGGACCGTACCCGCCAGGTTGCCGAATACGCCAACGCCGTCATACCCGGCATAGAATCCGCTTGAGGCTGTAATCGTGCCGCTGACCAAGGTGACGGAGCCCGTCGCATCGGCGTTGCGGCCAAGGTAGAAGTTTGGCGCGACAGTTTCACTTGAGATAAGGGACATTTGGCCGTATGAACCGGCGTACATCCCCGCAAAAATCGCAGTGGAGGCACTCATGGAACTGTGATCCGCCTCAACAAAACCAGCGCCGATATAACCGGCATAGATATTGGGCGCGGTCAGTTCCCCCTCCTGCATGAACAGGTGTCCGGAAGAACCGGCTAATTGTCCGACGAAGACGGTTGGCGCTTCAATGAGACTCGATCGATTGCTGACCGTACCGCCCCCGCATACCCCGCGCTAAACTCCGTTGCCGTTTTTGCCAAACTGTTGTCCAATGTCAGCACAGCGGTTGACTGGCCGGAATTAGCGACCCGGACGTAGTCGGAGGTCAGCGAACTCTGATAGGCGTATAGCGTCGCCACCGAATTCGTTCCGCTGGCCAAACTTACACTGGTGCAGTCCAGAATCGCGCTGCCGACCAGTTCGGCAGTCCCCTTTGACCCCAAAATATTTGCGACCGCGAAGATGTTGTCACAATTAATCGTGGAATTGGTGGCATAAAATTTTCCGTCTGTATAACCCACCACAAAAGCAGGAACGCTGCTCAGGGCTGTGTCCGTGATGCTCATTGTCCCTTTAGTTGTGGCCGTTCCGCTGGCAAGCACAGCGTGAGATCCCGTGAAGTGGACTGACCCGCCCTGCTGGACATAACTGCCGACCCCGCCCCCATTATGACCAATGACGCATTTGTTCAAGGTGACCTCTGTATCGATAAAGGAAACACTGCCGGTTCTGGCTTCACCGATATAAAAATTGCTGGTTGTGTTAAAGCTTCCGCCGGTTTGAGTCAGCGTGCCATTGGTGCCGAAGCAGCCGATCAGAACTTCACCGCTTGAGAGATAAGCGGTGGTTTCGCCCGTAATGGCGAGAGCCCCCTGAACGTTCAGGCCTGCCGTTGTCTGGGAGCTGTCCAGCGCGGCGGTTCCGTTCACCCATGCCAGTTCACTGGTGAGCGGGATATGCCCGAGGCTCCAGAACGAAGGCTCGGTCCAGAGGCCCGCGCCCGTGAACACGTTGTCGTCGGCGAAGCAAATGAGAGGCGTGACCCCTGCTAGCAGTCGGGCAACCGTGCGTATCTTTGCTGATGCTCTCATGTTTATCTCCTGGTTATGCGCTGGTGCATGTGACCTGTTTTATCGGCATTCGAGACTGAAGAGGCTACACCGGTTCATTTCGATGACGAGGCGGATCGGACGGTCGGCGGGCGGTACGTTCCCGGAGCGCCAGCGCAATACGTGGCGAGTTGCATCGGCACAGAGCGGTTCGCAGTCTTCGGACGAGAGACCGGAAATGGCGCGCCCGTCCGTTTCCAGAACGGCGACACGCAGTTCGCCTGCGTCGGCGTCGGCATTGATTTCCAGCGAGGAACAGGCGAGCCGCAGGGGCTTGGTTTCAATCCGCGC
>CAZTDL010000696.1:0-2617 GCA_964612775.1 uncultured Lentisphaeraceae bacterium | reverse complement strand
CCACTCCAGAAAACACGAGTACTATACCAGTTCCCGAGAGATAGGATGCGCCCGGCTTCCCCGCGTGGCGGATTTTGAGGTTGCTTCTCTAAGGCCATTAAATTACTCTGCTTTTTACGTGCAGGCGCAAAACGTTTCGGAAACGAAACGACGCTTGCTCTGACGGAGAAGCGGGTTTACATGCTTCCTTTCAAGACCATTTTTTTAGCGTCCTGCTGCTGACCGGTTCTTGTTGTTCAGCCCGCGCCGATATCGCCGATAAGGTTCGGCTCGATCTCTTTTTCTCGCCCGGTTGCTCCGAGTGTGAACATGTGAAAAGAGACGTTTTTCCCGTGCTCGAGGCCCGTTTCGAGGGTTCTTACGAGCTGGTCGCCCATGACATGACGAAGTCGGAAACCGTCCCGCTGCTGATCGCGTATCAAGCGCGGTGCAACAACACGGATAACGGGCGCGTTTCGCTGGTCGTGGATCACACCGCGTTTCTCTCGGGCTATGAGATGATCGCCACCGGACTTCTCGACCGCGTGAACGAGGCGTTTGAGGCCCGCCAGAGACCGCAGTGGGTTGCGCCTCAGCCGCCGGGGTCCGGAGCGGCCGCGGCGGGCGGTGACGATCCGTCGTCCGCCGTTGTGCGTCAACGGGCCCGCGGGCTGACGGTATATGTGGTGGCGGCGGGAGGACTGTTGGACGGTTTCAATCCCTGCGCGATCTCGACGCTGATCTTTTTTATGAGCGTGTTGTCAGTCGCCAAAGCCACGCGGCGAACGCGTCTGCTTGTCGGTCTCTCTTTCATTTCGGCTTCGTTCCTCGTCTATATCGGACTTGGCCTCGGTTTTTTGTACGCCTTTCGGCAAGCGCCGAATTTCGCTGCCGTAAAAAAAGGTGTGGAGATCGCGCTCGGCCTGTGCATGATTCCTCTCGCGTTTTTGTCGTTTCGGGACGCGTTGCGTTTCCGCATGTCCCAACGTCCGTCCGACGTGACGCTGAAGATTCCCGAGCCGATCAAGGCGCGTATCCATTCGTTTATGAACACGCGCCTTGGGGCGGGCGGAACGGTTATCGGCGGGTTTGTGACGGGCGCGGGTGTCACGATCCTCGAGAGCGTCTGTACGGGGCAAGGCTATGTGCCGATACTGATGTATATGCTCAAACAGGATTGCGCCGATTGGGTATCGTGGTCTTTACTGCTCACCTACAATATGCTATTCATCTTGCCGTTAGCGGTGGTGTTTACGTGTTTCCATCGCGGTATGCAGTTGAAGTCCCTGATCGATTGGAGCAGGCGCAACCTTGTGGTCGTCAAGATTCTTTTCGGGCTCTTCTTTACAGGGATGGCTTTTTTGTTGTTGGCGGCTTTTTAATCCTCATTCAGTTGGATTGTATCTCATGCAACCTGTCCGTATAGACGCCTCTTCAGATTACGCTCTGCTTGATAGCGGCGACGGTAAGAAACTTGAACGTTTCGGCGCCTATGTTCTTTCGCGCCCCTGCTCTCAGGCGGCTTGGAAACCGGCGCTCCCGGAAGCGGTTTGGGCTCAAGCCCATGCCGCGTTCGACCGCATCGATGGCAACCAGTGGCATAACCGCGGGGCTTTGCCTGCCGAGTGGAAGATCGCGACCGCCGGTATTCATTTCAAGCTTTCGGGCACCGATTTCGGCCATCTCGGCATTTTTCCCGAGCAACGTGCGCAGTGGGAATGGATCCGCGAGACGGTGCGTCAGGCGCGTGAGGCGCGCCGGCGTCCCGTGCAGGTGCTCAACCTTTTCGCCTATTCCGGCGGATCGACGCTTGCGGCCGCGCTCGGCGGCGCGGAGGTATGTCATCTCGACGCCTCCAAGGGGATGGTGCAGTGGGCGCGCGATAACGCCGCGCTGAACGGCCTCCAGACGCATCCCATCCGCTGGATCACGGATGACGCGCACAAATTTCTCTGCCGTGAGGCGCGCCGCGAGCGCCGTTACGATGCCGTCATTCTCGATCCGCCGACTTTTGGCCGCGGTCAGAACAACGAGATGTACAAGATCGAGAAGGACCTGCCGGAAACGCTGAAGCTTTGCCGCAGCCTCTTGACGCCCGATCCGCTTTTCATCCTGTTGAGCGCGCACACGCCGGGCTATTCCCCGATCATCCTGCAGAATATCCTCGGACAAACGGCTGAGGGCCTTGGCGGCGGGGTTTCGTCTGGCGAAATGTTGTTGACCGGCAAGCCCGAAGTGCTGCCCACGCCCTGCGGCGCCTATGCGCGCTGGATGCTTTGATGACCGTATGCGGCTGACGTGGCGGTCGCCATTGGGGACCGCCGTCCTTACTTGCCGCCCAGACCCCATGCGGTGTTGGGTTCCTTGCCGAGGGTTAATTCCAGCATGCCGCCCTGCGCAAACGCGTCGTGTGAGAACCGGAAGCTGTTCCACGGTTTGCCGTTCAGCGCGGCCGACCGGATGTAGACGTTCTCCGGCGCGTTGTTTTTGGCGCGAATCACGAAGGTGCCGCCCTTTGTGTAACCCGGATGCAAATGGATGGTGATACTGTCGAACACCGGCGTTGTGATATCGTACATCGGCTTCTGGGCGGCTCCGCCGTCGAACGCGAAAAGGCCCATCTGCATCAGTGCGCTCA
>CAZTDL010000695.1:0-2631 GCA_964612775.1 uncultured Lentisphaeraceae bacterium | reverse complement strand
CCGCCGTCGACAAGCTCTACCCCGAGGAGTTCGAGAACATTTACGGTTCGATGTCGGATGGGGAGATCGATGTCACCGAGAAAGCCAAGGATGCTGAGAGCGGGGAGGGAAAGGACTCGGATGCGCCTGTGATCCGCCTCGTCAGCATGATCATTACGGAAGCGTGCAAGATGCACGCTTCCGATATTCATCTGGAACCGATGGAACGCCATTTCCGCGTGCGTTACCGCATCGACGGCGTGCTGCGGCAGATGGAAAGTCCGCCCAAGCGTTTGCAGGCCGCTATCATCAGCCGCGTCAAGATCATGTCGAACATGAAGATCTCCGAAAAGCGGATTCCTCAAGACGGGCGTATCCAGGTCAAAGTGCAGGGCAAGGGTCTCGATTTGCGTGTGTCGTCGGTGCCGACCAACCATGGCGAGAGTATCGTCATGCGTATTTTGGACAAATCGAATCTGCAGCTGGGGTTGCCGCAGCTCGGATTCCTGTCGGATGACCAGACCAAATTCGAGCGTCTGATCAGTCTGCCCGACGGCGTGCTTTTGGTGACGGGCCCGACCGGTTCCGGCAAAACGACCACGCTGTATGCTTGCTTGGGGCAGATCAATCTGCCGGATCGCAAGATCATCACGGTTGAGGACCCTGTCGAATATCAGATGTCGGGCATTAATCAGGTGCAGGTGAACAAGGACGTTGGGTTGGACTTCTCGGCCGCGCTCCGTTCCATTCTGCGGCAGGCTCCGAATATCGTGATGATCGGTGAAATTCGTGACGCCGAGACGGCCGACATCGCGATGGAGGCCGCGCTTACGGGTCACTTGGTGTTCAGCACGTTGCACACCAACGACGCGCCCAGCGCGGTCACGCGTCTTTTGGATATCGGCGTGAAGCCTTTCTTGGTGGCATCCGCGCTGCGGGCCGCCATGGCGCAACGACTGGTGCGCGCGATTTGCGATAAATGCCGTGCCGAATATACGCCGACCGAGCGTGAACTGAAAATGCTCGGCGCGATCGCGAAGAATGCGACGGTGTCGAAGATGTACAAGGGGACGGGGTGCCCGTTCTGCAGCCAAATGGGATACAAAGGCCGCAAAGGCATTTTTGAAATCTTCCAGATTGACGATACGATTCAGCGCCTGATCTTTGATCATTCGCCTGCCACCGTGTTGCGCGCCCGCGCACGTGAAATGGGCATGCGGACGCTGCGTGAGGACGGTTTGCTGAAGATAGCCTCGGGGATGACTTCGCTCGAGGAGGTTTTGCGGGCAACGATGGGAGACGCCGATTAATGAGTACCGAAATCAACATGATGGACTTGCTGCAGGCCACGGTGGATGAAGGCTCCTCCGATTTACATATCCGCGTCGGCATACCGCCGATGTTGCGAATTCATGGTTCGCTGACGCCGCTCGACAGCCCGCCTCTGACGGCGGAGGACACGGAAGCGCTGGCGCGGTCAATCGCGGCGGAAGACAAAATGCAGGAAATCGAGAGGTGCGGCGGTGCCGACTTCGCTTTGCCTTTCGGCGATCTTGCGCGCTTTCGTGTGAGCGTGTTTAAGGAACGCGGGCATTTCGGAATTGTTTTGCGTCAGATTCCCAACAAGTTGCTGTCGCTCGAGCAGATCGGTCTGCCGGAGCAGGTGAAAGAGTTGCTTTTCAGACCCCGCGGACTGATTTTGGTCACAGGGCCTACGGGATCCGGTAAGACGACGACGTTGGCCAGCATGATTGATATCATCAACAAAGAGCGCGATGTCCACATCATCACGGTCGAAGACCCGATCGAATATTTTCATCCGCATAAAAAATCGGTTGTGACGCAGCGTGAAATCGGTCATGACGTGCCTTCTTTCGCGGAGGCTATCCGACGCGCGTTGCGCCAGGATCCCGACGTGATTCTGGTTGGCGAAATGCGCGACTTGGAGACCATGCAGGCCGCCCTAACGGCCGCTGAGACCGGCCATTTGGTGTTTGCCACCTTGCATACCACGGGGGCGGCTGCGACCGTTGACCGTATCGTCGACGCGTTTCCGACGGATCAGCAGGAACAGGTCCGCACGCAGCTTTCTGTGGTCTTGGTCGCGGTGATCTCGCAGCTGTTGTTGCGCCGTGTGGACAAGCCCGGACGCGTCGCGGCGTTCGAAATCATGATTTCGACGCCGTCGATCCGGTCGCGCATTCGAGACAACAAAACCTTCCAGATCAGTTCGGATATTCAGACCGGAGCGAAGTTCGGCATGATATCGCTGGACTCGCATTTGATGGATCTGTATCTCGGCGGCTTGATCCCGTATGACGATCTGGTGACCAAGTCACAGGATCCCGACACCTTGGTTCGGAAACTGAAAGAAGAGCTGCAGTCACGGAGGTAGGGTATGGAAGAGACTTTGACGCCGATTACGCCTGCATACGACCCGTTGCTTGATTTGGTTGTCAGCAATGGGATCGTCGATCAGCAGCAGGCTGACGAATTGAGTGACGAGCATACGAATACCGGCCAGCCGGTCCGTAAACTTCTCATCGATAACGGGTATGTGAGCGAAGACGATTTGTTGGGGATGATGGCGGCTTATCAGGGCTGCGAGATGGTGGATCTCTCTGTCATGTCGCTTGAGCCCGCTGTGGTGGC
>CAZTDL010000694.1:0-2633 GCA_964612775.1 uncultured Lentisphaeraceae bacterium | reverse complement strand
GGGAATGATCGAGGCTGCCAAGCACGTTGCGTGGATACCCGGTGGGCCGCTAAAAGAACTGACCTTGTTTCATGCCCTCGCGTTAGGTTTGGTGTTGGGGGTTGTGGGAGCACTCGGCGATCTGATCGAGTCGTTGTTCAAACGCGCTTCCAACATCAAGGATTCTGCAGGCTTATTGCCTGGCGGTATGGGCGGTATTTTAGATATGTTCGACAGTCTAACCTTTACGCCTGCTGTGCTTTATTTCTATTTGGCGTGGTATGTTGGGCAAGCGGTGGTGATATGAGATCTGTCGTCATACTCGGCAGTACCGGCTCAATCGGCGAAAACACACTCAAAGTTGCCGAGGACTTGCCCGACTTGATTCGGGTCGTTGGGCTAGCAACTCAAACAAAAGTGATGCGTGTGCTTGACCAGGCGTTGCTGTTTGGAGTCAAGATAATCGCCGTCGAGAACCTGGACGCCGCACGTGAAGCAGAACTGCTCGCTCGCCCGCATGGCATTGCGGTATGGGCCGGAGCGGAAGGCGTGGCGGCGCTCGCCGCACTGGCAGAAGCGGACACCGTGGTTTGCGCATTGGTCGGACTCGCGGGTTTGCGCCCTGTATTGGCCGCACTCGCTGCGGGACACGATGTGGCGCTGGCAACGAAGGAAGTCCTCGTTTCTGCAGGTGAATTGGTTATGCGCCGCCGGGCGGAGACTGGCGTAAACCTTTTGCCGGTGGACAGCGAGCATAGCGCGTTGTTCCAATGTCTGCAATCGCGAGCGTATGAACCCGCCTGCGTGCGACATAACAACAGCGGTTCGCCCACTGCCGAAGATCGTGTGGCGCGTCTGATCCTGACGGCTTCGGGGGGGCCCTTTGCCAAACGGGACGGAGTGGATTTTGAGCGTGTTACGCCTAAGCAGGCCCTTGCTCATCCTCGCTGGCATATGGGGCGTAAGGTCACGATCGACTCGGCCACGATGATGAACAAGGGTTTGGAAATTGTTGAAGCGCATTGGCTTTTCAATATTCCCGTGTCGAAGATCGGTGTGGTTGTGCATCCGGAGAGTATCGTTCATTCGCTTGTGACTTTTGTCGACGGGTCATTGCTGGCGCAACTCTCGGTACCTGACATGCGTTTTCCGATCCAGTATGCGTTGACATGGCCTGATCGTTTTCGTTCCTCTCTGCCAGCGTTGGACCTCGTGCGGCAGAAAAGTCTTACTTTTGACGCGCCGGATGAAATGCGGTTCCCATGTTTGCGCCTTGTGCGAGAAGCGGCAGAGACGGGCGGAACGCTGCCGGCCGTCCTGAATGCTGCAGACGAGGTCGCTGTGGAAGCATTTTTGACGGGTGCGATTCCGTTTGCGGGAATCTGGCGAACGGTTGAACGTGTAATGGCTGCGCATCAGGTATGCCCTTGCGCAGATTTTGAGACTGTTTTTGAGACAGACGCCTGGGCACGGAATCTGGCCTCTGAAGCATGTGGTTTAAAAAAACGATGAATAACCTTCGTCGCGTCAATGACACGATACGGAAGGGAACAGGTGGTAGACGATGGAACTGATTTGGTCAATCTTGGCAGGTGTCTGTGTCGCATTGCTGTTCAGTTTGGCGATTTTCATTCATGAGTTTGGCCATTATCTGGCCGCACGGTGGCTCGGTTTGCAGGTCGATGCTTTCGCGATCGGTTTTGGCCCCGCACTGTGGAAGCGTACGATCAACGGCATCGATTACAAAATAGGGTGCATCCCGTTTGGTGGCTATGTGGCCTTGCCGCAACTCGATCCTTCCGGCATGGAGAAGGTTCAGGGCGAAAATCAACCCGACAAAGAGGAAGCGCGCAATCTTCCCGATATTGCACCATGGAAAAGAATCGTTGTGGCCTTCGCGGGCCCATTAGGCAATGTCGTGCTGGCCGTCGTTTTGGCGTATATCATATTTTTTACGCCGGGTGTTAAAACAGGCGTTGTTGATACGCGGGTCTGCTCTGTGGAGGAAACGTCAGAGGCGTGGAAAATGGGACTGAGAGCGGGTGATCGCATTCTGATGGTCAATGGGAAAAAAGTTGAAACATGGACCGACCTGATGGTCGAGAACCAGTTGGCCGGGGAATCCGGGCATGCGGTTTTTGGTATACAGCGAGGTCAGCAGCGACTCGATCTTGATTTGACTTTTCAGACCAATAATATTATCGGCCTTAAAACACTTGAAGGCGTTTATCCCGAAATGATTTGTTATGTGGCCGACGTCATGCCAAGATCCCCTGCGGAGAAAAGCGGTCTGATAACCAATGATGTGATTTTGGCTGTCGGCGATACGCCTGTTCAAGGGGCATATCATTTCTCGTCGCTGATCAAACGGCGGGGCGCGGTCCCTGCGCTTCTGTCACTGAAGCGCGGTAACGACAGGTTGAGTCTCTCCGTTATGCCGCGATATGACGAAAAGGCTGGGCGATACCTAATCGGCATTGTTCCCCAGGACGCTTCCGAACATATCAAAGGCTGGATGATGTATAGGAGTCCTTGGAAACAGTTGAAGTGGGACTGTATGTCCGTCGTTCGGGTCTTCCAATCGTTGTTAGTGCCAAAGTCAAAAGGCGAGCGCAAAGCCATCGCCAAAAATGTGGGGGGGCCGATCGCGATCG
>CAZTDL010000693.1:0-2644 GCA_964612775.1 uncultured Lentisphaeraceae bacterium | reverse complement strand
GCATTATCACCCGTGAGCATCACGACATGCTCGACCCCCGCCACCCTCATATCACGGATCGCACGCGGCGCGTCCGGCCTCACGGTATCCGCAATGCTGATGAACCCGCACACATGCGAATCGTTGCCGATCACGACGACGGAATGCCCCAGATCCTCCAAGGCTTCAATTTGCCGATGAATGTCCGGGGTCTCCATTTTCTTCTCATGCAACAACCGGTGGCTTCCGAGCCAAAACAGCCGCCCCCCGATGAGACCTTCAGCCCCCTTGCCCTTGAAGATTCGGAAGTCCTCTGCCGCCGGGACAGCCACCTGCCGCGACTCGGCATACCGCAGAATAGCCAGCGCCAGCGGATGATCGCTGTGGGTTTCAAGCGCAGCCGCGCGTTCCAACAGGTCCGCTTCCGAATGGCCGTTCAGAGGAACGATCCCCTGGATCTCGGGATGCCCTACCGTCACGGTTCCGGTCTTATCCATGGCAACAATCTTGAGGGATGCCGCCGTCTCCAAAAACCCCGCCTTTGACCAAAACGCCAACGCCGGCCGCCGTTGAAAGCGTAGCGACAATACTGACAGGCGTCGAAATGACCAAGGCACAGGGGCAAGCGATCACCAGCAGAACCAGCGCCTCATAAAACCAACGGCCCGGCGCGCCACCGAAAAACAGGGGGGGGACAAGCGCGATCAGCACGGCAAACATCATCATCGCAGGCGTGTAATAGCGCGCGAATTTCTCGACCCACTGTTCCGCCTGCGCCCGGCGCGATTGCGCCTCTTCAACCATGCGAATGATCCGGCTCAGCGCCGTGTCTTGCGCAGGACGCGTGACGCGTAATTCAATGGCGCCGGTTTCATTGATCGTCCCCGCCCACACCTCATCCCCCGGCCCTTTCCTCACGGGCACAGACTCACCGGTAATCGGCGCTTGGTTGACCGTCGTGATCCCTTTGGTGATCACGCCGTCTAACGGCAAACGCTCGCCGGGCCGCACCAAAAGAGTCACGCCGACGGCCATTTCGCCAACGGGGCGTTCCATGACATCCCCCTCCTTCGGACAAAGGAAACGCGCGGTCGGCGGCGTCACGGCCAACAGTGACTTGATCGCCCGGCGAGCGCGTCCAATGCTCCACGCCTCCAGCAGCAGCGACAGCGCAAAAAGGAAGGAAACCGTCGCCGCCTCCAGCCATTCGCCGATCACCATGGCACCGGCCACCGCCAGCATCATCAGGAGATTCATGTCCGGCCGCATGCGCCGAACGGACGCCCACGCTTTCGGCAGGACAAACCAGCCACCTGAAACCGTCGCGGCGGCATAGAAAAAAATCGTGGCCAAGGGATAACGGTGACCGCCGACGTCGGCACCCAGAAGCGCATGAAAAAAATCGCCATGAAGCACCGCATGCGCCACAAACCCGGCAAGGATCAACAATCCCGACGCGCCGCAAAGCGAGGCACGGCCATTCCATCGCAAAACACTCGTATTGCCGGACGTTTCTCCGCCGTGCGAATCGCCGTCCAGCACAACGTCCAAGCCTGCTTTCCGAACAGCGTCGGCAATCGTACGATCATCGAGGCCCGTTTCCGAAAGCGTGATCTTCATGGAACCGTCGATCAGATTGAAAACAAGGTGTTCGACGCCCGGCAGCTTTCCGACCGTCTGACGAAGCGCCGCAATCTCTTCGGCACAATCCATACCGCTTATTCTGTATCGTCTGATTTCCATAATACGCCCCGTTCCGTCCGACAGATGCGCCGTCAGCCGGCACACCGTTTCCGTTGACGCTCACATAAGCTTTCAGGAGGGCGATCCAGCACCGTCTGAAGTTTTTTGGCATCCTTTGCAATCGAATCATCGTCCTTCAACGCGCCGTCGAGCCACTTCAGCACCTGTTCCACCGCCTTGGCATTTTTCCCGCAAGGTAACCGATAGTACGCCCAGCGGCCGTCCTTGCGCGAGTCCACAAGGCCCGCGCCGTTCAACACGGATAAATGCTTGGACACCGTTGAAGGCGCCAACCCCAACACTGCGATGATCTGGCACACGCATAATTCTCCCTTTCGCAACAGCATCAAAATCCGAAGCCGCTGGATATCGGACAGCGCCTTCGTGATCCGCAACGTCGACCGCATCGTTTCACTGTTCATTCTCGCTTGCCCTTTCCTGTCTCTCGATCATCAAAAAACTGTTCAAGCTTTTCAAAGCCCACGGGCTCTTCGGGAACCCAAGGCACACTCACCGTCCTCCGGGCGAATTTCTCCACGACCTCCCGAATGTATCGCCGCTCGTTCCGTCCCCGCACCATCAACAGCGGATCGTCCGTGCGGCTGCCCGCGAACGCCTGGTTGATGACCCACGCGTACGGTTCGATCTTGGCCCGCCGCAAATCTTCCTGCAGGTAGGCAGCCTCGTGTACCGGCGTCGCCTCCGGTAGCGTCACGACCAGCACACGCGTGAACGCGGGATCGCGCAGGCGCGGCAGCAGTTCGCGGACCTCTTCCGGCATACCGCCGGCGTGCCGCAGCACCTGCACGCCCACGTCGTGCCGCGCTGGAGCGGAGACACAAACTTCATCACGGTCGTCGGCGAAATCCGCGTCATCCCGGCGGCGCTGGTACTGATGTTCCAGCGCTTCCGCGCGACGGTC
>CAZTDL010000692.1:0-2645 GCA_964612775.1 uncultured Lentisphaeraceae bacterium | reverse complement strand
CCCAATCCGACCAACGGATTACCGCTCCTCGTTGACGAGTTTGCGCCCAATTTTCCGGCATTGCCGCCGGACATGTCGTACGGAAAAACATATGTGGAAAGGCAGACGAATATCGTGGCGATGGGAGAAATTGGCCGCTATCGCGTGTTGACGGCGGCTGAAGGCGACACGTACTACAGGGGAACCGCATACACCTCTGGCCATTTGGGCCACGATCACCCGGGCGGCTGGAACGTCAGCGCCGCGTTCGACGATTCGGCGTGGACACTCGCGGCAACCGGCATTGGCTACGACACGACAGGGGCCTATGATCCCTGGTTCGGGATATCCCCTTCGGGGATCTGTTCCAACGCGCTCAGAAACGTAAACACGTCACTGTGTTTCCGACGCACCTTTTATGTGTCTGATCCTGCGAAACTGAGCGCCGTCACGTTACGCATGAAATATGAGGACGGATTCGTCGCATTTGTCAATGGCACGGAGGTGGGACGCGCAAATTGCACCAATGCCATGGCCTACAACACGAAATCCAACACTTATGTGGATGAAGCCGTCGTCAACAACTGGTTCGAATATGCCGTGTCCAACAACCTGCTGGTAACGGGTGACAATCTGCTCGCCGTCCAAGGTCTCAATGTGTCGCTCGGCAGTTCCGATTTCCTGCTGTTGCCGGAAATCCACGCGACGCGGATCGAAGGTCTGAGCGGAGCCGTCTATTTCAGCGCCCCGACGCCGGGCGAAGCCAACAGCGAGGGCACAACCGGGTCACTTTTGTTCGATGCGACACCGGCCGACCCCGACGTGCCGCGCCCGCTGGGCAACGCGTCAAGTCCGCCCTTGACCGTCACGGTCCGCGCGGTCGCCACAAGAAATGCCGTCGCTTCCGTTTGCGCCTATACCCGCACGCAGTGGAACGCCGAATCGGAGGCCGTGACGCTGCTCGACGACGGCGTGTCGCCGGACGTCACCGCGGGTGACGGCATCTATACGGCCAACCTTTCGACGGCGGCACTGACAGTCGGTCAAATGTTCCGATGGCGTTTTGAAGCTCGCGACACGGCCGACACCGTTACGAAACTGCCCGCTTTTAACGACCCGCTCGACTCGCCGCAGTATTTCGGCACTGTGGCGGTAAACACCGCGACCGCGACCAGCCATCTGCCCGTGCTGGAATGGTTCGTCCAAGGAGCCCCGACGACCGGACCGGCCATGTACGCTCTGCGCGCCTGCTGCTATTATCTCACCAACTTCTACGACAACATCGGCATCTCCGGACACGGGCAGTCCTCAACGGGTTTCCCGAAGCACAGTTACAACATCGATTTCACGGGGGAGAAACGTTTTCTTTGGCGCGCCGGCGAGCGCCGCGTGAAGGACATCAACCTGCTTTCCAATTACGCCGACAAAACGAAAACGCGCAATACGCTCTCGCATTGGGTCGGCCAGCAGGCCGGCACGCCCTACCATTTCGCGTTCCCCGTCCGCGTGCAGCTCAACGGCAGCTTCCACGGAGTGATGGACGTGGTGGAAGACGGCGACGACCGCATGCTGGAACGCAACGGGCTCAATCCTGACGGCGCGCTATACAAGATATTCAACACGGACAATGCGACAAATTCAGAGAAGAAAAACCGCAAGGAAGAAGGTTTCGACGACCTGCTCGCGCTGACAAACGGACTGGCCGTCTCGAAAGCGCTATCTGTGCGGCAAAACTATGCCTTCGACAATCTCGACCTCTCATCCACCGTCAATTACATCGCGGCCCGCTACATCAACAGCGACCACGATCACGGACATAAAAACTTTTACCTCTACCGTGACACCGGCGGGACCGATGAATGGCAACCGATCATCTGGGACGTCGATCTCTCGTGGGGCCACGTGTATAACGCGACCGGCACAAACAACGCGTATGGAAAAACGCTGTTGTATTTTGACGACAAGCTCATGGCCACCGTAGGGTTCTCCGGAGGCGGAAACGCCGTCTACAAAATCATCTATGATGCGCCCGAACTGCGTCAGATGCTCATGCGCCGTATCCGTACGTTGATGGACACGATGCTGCAGGCACCGGAAACGGTCGACGGGGTCTTCGAGACCAAGATGCGCGAAATCGCGGCTGCGGTTGACCCCGACCCGGCCGATCCCTCGCCGTGGACGGATGGCGACCTTGATATGGCCAAGTGGGGCGTCAGCGTTTATTTCGCGACCAACCGTCCGCGCGAAGAGGTTGAACGCGTGATCGCGGGATATCTCGCGCCGCGTCGCGCCCATCTGTTCAACACGGGTGCCGGACGTGTTTCGCTCAACGCGACGGTGATTCCGAACGGGCAAACCAACACGCCCGACATGGTGGTGATCGATTCAATCGACTTTCTGCCCGCCAGCGGCAAACAGACCGAAGAATACGTCATCCTGCGTAACGCGACCAGCCAAGCCGTGGACATCTCCGGATGGACGGTGGACGGAGAAATCAGCCATACCTTCAAGGGCGGCACAGTGATCCCCGCGGGGGCGGGCACCGCCGCGACGAATTATGTCGGGCTCCTGCATCTGGTGAAAGACACCCGTGCTTTTCGATCACGCGCCGCCGGCCCCACTGGCGGCGCGTGATCGAAAAGCACGGGTGTCTTTCACCAGATGCA
>CAZTDL010000691.1:0-2647 GCA_964612775.1 uncultured Lentisphaeraceae bacterium | reverse complement strand
GCCAGACGCGGAACCCCGGATCGCCCGACAGCGAAAGGGTCAGGCGGCCGGGCACGCGCACGTCGGTCCGCAGCCGCACCCGGCGGAAGACGTTGGTCGCGGCGGGCATGCGCCAGCCGTATGCCCTGGGCAGCGACGGGTGCAGCGCCCTGTCGGCGGCGTCCACGTCGCCGTCGAGGTCGATGTCGCCGAAGAGCCGCACGCTGAAGACCGTGAACGCGTTGGTCACGATGCGGAGGTTGCCGCCCCCGTCCGTCCAGCTCCACCTGATCCGGTCGCCGTTGACCGACGCGCTGGCGTCGGCCCCTTCGACGTAGACCGGCTCGCCCGCGCACACGGTCGTCCGGCAGATTTCCGTGCCGTCCTTTTTCACAATCAGCGTCAGGTCGCCCGTTCCGGGGGCGCACCCCTCGATCAGGAACGGCGAGACACGTCCGTCGGACTCGATGAACACGGAATTGATCTTCACGTCGTCTAGGCAGACGCTCTCAATGTCGGCCAAGCCTGTCCCGTTGCCGCCCAACACGTCTGCCATCATTTCGCATGGCCGTTCGCGTTCGCTTTTTCGGCTTTTTCTTTTTGCAGTTTCTCGTTGAACTCCCTGATGCGCTTCGGCAGATCCGGTTTTTCAGGCCGCTTGTTTTGCCTGAAGTCGGTTTTTATCTCCCGCTCCATCTGTTTGCGCAACAGGTACTGTGCGTCCATGCCCGTTTCGTATTCCAAGTTCCGCTCGCCATAGGGGTTAATCCATTCCTTGTAGAAAAGTCTCAGGCTTTCGCCGTCGTGTGAATCATGGAGCGGGTCCTGTTCGAAAAGGATACGTGTGTAAACGGCGGGTGTACGGCTGCGGAGATACAGGTAGCATTTCTGATAACGCTCCGTAACCAGCACGGATGCTTGTTGTACATACCCTGTCGCAGGGGCCTCATAGAGCATGCGATCAGACAGGATAAGGCCGTCAGTCGCATTGGTCGCGTTGTACGTTACAATCCAGCTTTTTTCATCGTGTCGAAGGATGCGTCGACCCGAAAGTCCTCGTAGTTTACAGCGTTTTTCCGTTCGCCCACGCATGAGAAACTGTCGAACGGAACGCTCACGCCCTTTCCCCCTTTTGTCCAAAAGAGTTCGCTATTTCCCTGATTATTGCCAGGGTAAACGACCAGAAACGTCGTCGGCCCGATTTTTCTGAGCCTAATGACCACAGGCCGATCCGGCGTGGTCGTCGTTTTTTCGGCGCTTACCCATATTTCGCCATCTCCATTAGGAGGCTCATATCCAGCCTTACATGCAACAAGCGTGATCCAGAACGGTTTAGAGCAGGTATACTGGAACATTCCTCTTCTGTCAGTCTTTAGTTGAGCATCTCTCCTCTTGTGTTCCAGCCCCAAGGCGGTCGCCTGATCCCAGACCACCCGGACATCAGCGTCAGGGATCGGATCTCCGTCGGTGTCGCAAACTTTGCCGAAAATCTCTACCGTCGGAAGCGCCTCGTATTCCCTTTTGAATTTCTCTCGGGCAGAGTCCGCCGCGCTGGAAGACACAGCAATGCCAGCCATCGCGACGAGCACCGCCGCGAGGATCACGCCTGAACCACCGATTTCATTTTTTATTTCGCAGAGAAAAGTTTGTGCTGTCATTTTTATTTCCTTTCTAAGGATTTGCGAACCCGCAGTTCAACATCACCTGTTTCCAATACAGATTTTCAGCCGCCGCGTTTGACCGGAATTGGCGGCTATGAGAATAGTGCTGTTTGTCATATCCCATGTTGCTTTTCAGATCCCACCCAGTAAACCCCGCAACGGCGTTCGTCGACTGGCCCAACGCGCAGGAACGGGATTCTGCGCAGTATGCAAAAATGCGGTGGCGACCAATCTCGTTCGTGACACTCTGCGTCTCGTGAACACTCACATAGGGAATGGCTTGACGGTAAAACTCGTCGGCGCCTTCTGTGTAGTTTGTAAGGCTCCCTGAATACATGAAATTGTAAGGCACCCCGCCGTCCGGTTTGAATCTATTGTTCCACGCCCACTTATCGAGTGCCCAGTCTCCAGCATTGTGGTAATTGTAACGCGCTTCAACACACGACAGATAACCGAAACAATAGGGGGATGTCTCTCCTTCCGCCACAGGAAAACACCCCATAACGTCTGGCGTGTCTGGGCTACCCAGATACAGAGCTGGCTGATTTGGCGCGATCCCGGCATCATAATACTGAGCAGATAATGCAGCCTGAGTCGCAATATAAGCCTTTATCTGAGGCCCGCTGTACTTGCGAAGCGCCTCGGCCGTGACCACGTTGCCCATACTGTGGGCCAACACGCTCAGTTTCCCGTCCGCGTTCAGCGTATTGAAGACACCTGACAAAGCATCAGACGACAGCCACGAGATATACTCGCTGTTGTCGAAGTGGCGGAGATTCGTTGCGACGGTCCACCAGTCGCTCCCGTCAAACCCGTACAGTGTGGGCCAGTCAAACAGAGCGACCGAACCCTGATACCCCTGCCACCAGAGCCTCTTGAAAACGGTCTCCGTCCAGCGCCGCTTCTCCCAATCTTGCATATTCCAGCCGTGGATGAACAAGAGTTTCTCGTCCGTCTTCGGCTGGTACGCGGCGGTCTGGCTGTGGGCGGCGCTTGCACCCACCTCG
>CAZTDL010000690.1:0-2652 GCA_964612775.1 uncultured Lentisphaeraceae bacterium | reverse complement strand
CCGCGTGTTCAATGCGCCTCTTCCATTCGATTCGTTTCTTTTACATGATTCCGGACCGCACCGCTGGCTGCTCTTCGAGCATCCTTGCGAAATTCTCCAAGCGACCCGGCCCAAGGAAGTCATGGACTGCCTCCACGCCGTCGAGAAGGCGGTTGAGTCGCGAGGCCTCTACGCCGCGGGATTTATCGCCTATGAGGCTGCCCCCGGTTTCGACCCCTGCTTCGCTGCGCATCCGGGCGGAACCCGGTTCCCGCTGCTCTGGTTCGGGCTTTTTGAGTCCCCCCTCCCGGTCACACTTCCCGCAGCCTCCGAAACGCCCGTCGCACCCGACACGCCGTGGGTCTCATCGATCACCCCCGAGGAATACGCCCACGCTTTTGAGCGTATCAAACGCCGGATTCATGAAGGCGACACCTATCAGGTCAATCTCACCTACCGTTTGCGGCACGCCTTCGCGGATGATCCCTGGCCTTTCTTTCTGCGTTTGGAGGCCGCCCAGAAGGCGGACTACGGGGCCTTTATCACAACGCGCGACTGGAGCATCTGCAGCGCCTCGCCCGAACTTTTCTTCAGCCTCGACGGCACGCGTCTCAAATCCCGTCCCATGAAAGGCACGGCCCCTCGCGGCCTCACACCGGCGCAGGATCATCAGAATGCCGCAGCCCTGCTGGCGTCAGAGAAAGAGCGGGCGGAAAACCTGATGATTGTCGACATGGTTCGCAACGACCTCGGACGCGTCGCCGTTATCGGCAGCGTCGAGGTTCCTTCCCTCTGCGCACTCGAGAAGTATCCGACCGTCTGGCAACTGACCTCCACGGTCAGCGCCGAGACGCACGCCTCTGTTTCTGAAATATTCCAAGCGCTCTTTCCTCCAGCCTCCATCACCGGCGCGCCCAAGTCAAGCACCACGGCGCTGATCGCGGAGACCGAAACCGCCCCGCGCAACATTTATACCGGCACCATCGGCTTCATCGCGCCCGGCCGTCGCGCGCAATTTAACGTGGCCATCCGAACCCTGTTGGTCGACCGCGCGCGCAACGAGGCCGAATACGGCGTAGGCGGCGGCATCGTTTGGGACTCGGTCTGCTCGACGGAACAGAGCGAATGCCGCACAAAAGCCTGCATCCTGCGGGCCGACGTACCGCCTTTCCGCCTCCTTGAATCCCTGCTGTGGGAACCGACTGCCGGCTACGCGCTCCTCGACAAACACTTAGCGCGACTCAGCGGATCCGCCGACTATTTCGATTTCTTACTCGATCACGCCGAAATTGTGCGGCAGATGAACGCGCTCGGCCCAACGCTTCCCCCCGAACCTCACAAAATCCGACTGCTCCTCGCGCGGGACGGCACGATCAGTCTCGAAGCAGGGCCGATCATCATCCCCGCACCGAACGCGGCCCCGCTGAATGTCGCGCGGGCGCGTCAGCCGATTAACCGTAAGGACGTCTTCCTTTACCACAAAACCACAAACCGCCGCGTGTACGCTGACGCCGAGGCCTCACGTCCCGGATTCGACGATGTGATCCTGTTCAACGCCGAGGGCGAAGTCACGGAGTCATCCCGCGCGAACATCGTTGTGGAGATCGATGGCGATCTCTATACGCCTCCCGTCGAATGCGGCCTGTTGCCCGGCACGTTTCGCGCGCACGCGCTCGAAACAGGCGCCGTCACCGAACGCGTTATTCCTCTCGACCGCCTTTTCGACAGCCCCCGTGTTTTTCTGATCAATTCCGTGCGGGGATGGAGACGAATCTCCGTTACGGAATGATCCGGGAGGAAACCGCTGACCAGCGAAAGCGGCGAAGCGCGTTTTCTTCATTCGCGGAGAACGGCCCCGAGACGGTCAAATCGGGCCGGAAGCGCTCTTGCCTCTGCCCAGCACGTCTTCTAAGTGACGAGCCAGCATTTGTCGAGAGAAAGGCTTTTGGATAAAGAACACGCCGCTGTCCAGAACGCCGTGATGGGCAATCACATTGGCGGTATACCCGGACATGAACAGGCACTTGAGTCCCGGATTGTCGCGTTTCAAACGGTTGGCAAGATCCCGCCCGTTCATCCCCGGCATCACCACATCGGTCAGCAGGAGATGAATCGTTCCGGCATAGGCCCCCGCCCGCCGCAAAGCTTCATCGGGCGAATTAGCCGTCAGTACGGTATACCCCATTTTTTCAAGCATGGCCTGGCTCAACTTCAGGATGGCGCCCTCATCCTCTACAATCAGCACCGTCTCACCCGATCCCTGCCGGACTGTTTGGCGCTGTCCGGCAGGGATTGTCTCAACGTTGCCCGGATGCCGCGGCAGGTAGATCTTAAAGGTCGTTCCTTTTCCAAGCTCACTTTGGACGAGGATGAAGCCATTGTTCTGCTTGACGATGCCGTGCACGGTCGCCAACCCCAACCCGGTCCCCTTGCCGACCTCTTTCGTGGTAAAGAACGGCTCGAAAAGATGCGAGACGGTCTCGGGATCCATACCGACTCCATCATCGCTGACGCTCAACAGGACATAGTCACCGACGACAACACCCGCGTCGTCCGCACAGTCATCGACGCCAAAATCCGCCCGGCTTGTCCGGATGGTGATCGTCCCCACATCGCGGATGGCATCACGGGCATTGACGCACAGATTTGCCAGAATCTGGTTGACCTGCGACG
>CAZTDL010000689.1:0-2658 GCA_964612775.1 uncultured Lentisphaeraceae bacterium | reverse complement strand
TTCGTTATATGCAGTTGCGATGGAATGCGTGCCTTGAGATCGGCCGGCGTGGCGATAAAGTTCGGATCCTTCTGCTTTTCCGGTTTTTGCCGGGCCGTCACTCCGCATGGACAAGCGGTGACGAAAGCCAAAAGTGCAACAATCATGGGGCGTGAATACATGGTCTGTCTCCTTATTCTGAGGTGTGAAGGACATGTTCAAGGTTTTTTGTCGAATAGCCAGTATGAAAGCGGGTGCGGCGGAACGGCAAGCGGAAGGCCGAGACCTTTCTGGATCATGGCATCGGCAAGCCGTGCCCCGAGTTCGAGTTGACCGGGCGTGTTGAAATGGACTGAATCTCTGTGAACGCCCAAGCCTTCCGTTTGCACCGTAAACACGCCGGGGATCGCCGCGTGCGATCCGGAATTTTGGTCAAGGCGGGCCTGTGCCCCTCGTACCGCTGCAGACCCCGGACGGGTCTGATAGGGAAGGACTTGCGCGCAGACGAAAGGCAGATCGGGCGTGTTGAACTGCTCGCGGACTCTCTGGATGAAACGGGTCAGATTCGTTTCATAGGCCTCTCCGGTTAAGGCACATGTCGCGTCCGCTTCGCCCTGTACCCAGACCATGCCCGATAGAGTCGGTCGGTCTCCCTGCGCACGCAAAGCGGCTAAAGCATGGGTGACCGTTTGCACAAAGGCAATGAATTCGATGCCGAACGAAGCTGTGTCGGAAGCGTTCGTTCCCGGACACCAACTCGTCACGTCGTAGGCGAGCGTTTCCCGCGTCAGTTTCGTACCGCCTTTAGCGTGTTTGATCAGTGCGATATTAGCCTTCGGCAACATCTCGCGAACGCGATAGGCAAAGACGAGTTCCGGACCGAAATGCGTGGCCGTAAGCCCCGCCGGTGTTAAAGGATTCCATCGATAGGCGGGAAGCGAACTGTGCACGCTGGACGAGTGGTAAAGGCGAACGGACGATTGCGAGAGCAGGTTGGATGACACCTCTGCGGCATTTCCCAAGCCTTCCATGTTTGACTGACCCGCAAGGAGAAAAACCTGCCATTCTTTTGCCGCAGACGGTTGTGCGAAAGCGCCCACAGCGAAGACGGACAGAGATAAAGACAGAATATGATGTTTGGCCATGGCAGTGTGATTTGTGGGGCGGCAAACCATCGCGTCCGATTCCCGCGTCACAGACTCCGATACTCTATTTAACCGAGATGACAAGACCTGCGGACATAACGTTGACGGACACGTTGGCCACACTCTGCAGTTCCCCGTCACAAGCTGTCAGCGTCAAAACATACGTTCCCGTCATTGCGAACGTGACCGCCGTATCGGGCGCGTCGGCGTCTTCAAACAGCACTTTCGACGAATCGCCGAAAGTGACGGACCAATGCGTCGAACGCACCCGCCCCAGCGGCTGGCCGTCGTCGTAAACGGCGGCGAGTCCGGAAATCGGCCGCAACACCTTGGCCGATACGGCGGCCGGCACTTCAATCACCGGCGCGTGGTTGTTGTCTGGATCGGCAGCGAGCAAACGCACTTCCTCGTCGCTCAGCAGCCGGTCATAGACGCGAATATCATCGAGAACGCCGTCGAAATTGCGACCGTTACCGTTGCCGCCGATCTTAAACTCGCCTGTGCCGGGTATAAACGCTTTCGAACCGGTGAAGGTGCCGCTCAATGCGGTCGAACCGGTCGACTTACCGTTGATGTAAAACATTTGCTTGAGGCCTGTTGCGGTTGTTGGACGGCGGTCGTACAGAACCGTAAGATGGAGCCACTGATTAGACGACAGCGTATAGTTCTGTTGTGTCCAGGCGTAATCGGCTGTGCCGGCCAAGTTATAAGTCGCCAAAAACACCTTGTCAGGATTGAAATACATATAGAAACGGGTCGTCCCATAGTCAAAGATTCGTTTGCCGATATTGTTGGTGTAAGCCGCATCATAGTAGAGCCAGAGCGAAAACGTAAAACAGTCGGCGTTTGTAAAAATCGTGGTGGCTTTTGCATACGCGCTGTACGTTGGGAAGCGAAGACCGTTTCCCGTCTTGCCGGGTTGCAGCAAGGTTTGGTTCAACAGCGTCAATGTGTTTGTCCCTGCGGCGTCGTATGACAAGGTTGTCTCCGCCGACTCATCCATGCGCCACCAATGGATCAGGCCTTTTGAGAGGTTTCCGGAGGGAAGCGTGACCGTCACCGTGATCTGATCCGAAGACGTGGCGACTCCGTCGTCCGCTTCCAGTTGAACCACATAGACGCCGTTCGTGGAGAAATAGGCGGCTGTGGCGTTGGTGAAAGCGTTGTCGAAAAATACGCCGCCCGGACCGCTCACTTTGCTCCAGCGTACACGCGTCGCTCCCGGAAAGTCGTCGTCCGTCACCGTCGCCGCGAGCGGTGCACCGGTACCGAGCACGGTGTTCGTTTCCGACCAAAGCGCAGAAACGGCAGGAACCATGTTGCCTGCGGCCTCGCCGTTCGCACGAACAACCGTGACGTCGCTCGCATCGAGTCCCAATTCGCCGACAGCCGTCAGGCGGAAAACATACGTTCCGACTTCGGGCAAGGTCACCGATGTCTCGCACACAGCGGCGTTGCCGAAGATCGGCACCGCGCCGGAAGGGGCTGAAACCACACTCCAAACGGAGGTCGCCGCACATTCGTGCCTGTACGG
>CAZTDL010000688.1:0-2670 GCA_964612775.1 uncultured Lentisphaeraceae bacterium | reverse complement strand
ATGCAGCCGGTCTGACGAACCAGCACATGGGTGATGCCTTTGGCGTCCAACTCTTCGATAATCGCGTTAAACGTTTCTTTCGCGCCGGCGGCGATACCGCAGGTGCCCATACCGACGATGATTTGCGCATCCTTGTTGGAAGGATCGCGTTTCTCCATCGCCTTCTGTTTTTGATCACGCAGTTTGCGTAAGTCATCCAGTGTCAACTTAGCCATGTTTCGGTTCCTTCTTCAATGATTCAGATTCTGTTCCTGTGATCTCAGAAAATCTCTGGCCAGAACCAGATTGGCGGACTCTTCAATGTTTCCAAGCGCTTCGGTCAGTTCGTTCCGAGTGACCGAATACCCGTCTACCGGTGTCGTCCGCCGGACGATCAGGTCGTACGTCCCGTTGAAGGTCATGAGCCCCAAGACGGTTGCGGGCAGATCCCCCAGCGGAGGCGTGTCGAGGTGGTGCGCGTCGAACGAGAATTCGATGGTGGTACCTTTCCCCGGTTCCGACTGAATATCGACTTTGCCGTTGACCGCGTCAGCCGTCTGCCTGAGCAGAGGAATCCCCAGTCCAACGCGTCGGTGATCATGCTTGCCGGCTTCGCTGAAAAAAGGATCTACGACTTTTGCCAGCGTCGCCGCATCCATGCCCTTGCCGTTATCCGCCACCTTCACCGTGATCGTGTCGGGGCCCGTGTACACGTCAAGCTCCACCTGTGAAGCTCCCGCTTCGATCGAGTTCTGCACCAGATCGGCGATCGTGTCACAGACGGACGCATGCACGGGAGTTAGGCCTTTCTGAACTTGGCGACGATGCCCTGCAAGTTTTCGGTTTTGACCTTGCCATACACTTCGCCATTGACCACCATGACGGGGGCCAGCCCGCAACAGCCTAGGCAACGAACCGCCTCGACGGAAAACTCCCCGTCAGCGGTCACCGTGTTGAGGCCTACGCCCAGAATGCCTTCGAGTTCCTGGATGATGTCCTCGCCGCCCTTCAGATAACAGGCCGTGCCCAAGCACACTTGAATCTGATTGCGTCCCGGCTTTTTCAGCTTGAAGAAATTGTAGAACGTGATGACGCCATAGATTTTGGCCAACGGCACGTCTAACAAGTCTGCCACTTCAAAGGCCACTTCACGCGGGATATAACCAAAATCTTGCTGCACACGATGCAGAACCATGATCAGGTTTCCCGGCTTCTCTTTCCATTCGGCAATAAAGGCTTTCAGCTCTGGTGTCAGCTTCTGAACGCCTGTCGCCGGTGTCGGTGCGGTGCTCACGGTTTATCACCTCCACGTTGACCCCGCCTTGTACCGTAACAAGGCTAGGATGCTCACTTTTAAAAAGAATCTGATTAGTATCTCAAAAACGGGTCTGGCATGCCAAGCCAAAACATCGCCTTTTTCGGGTTGTTCAAACCGGCCTGTTCCGATATGATACAAGCCTTGATTTCAAAAATGACGGTAACACTGTGTGCCGGCATGTTTCAGGTGTTGAAAAGAGGCTTTTTATGACGATGAGTGAGGTCGCTGGCGTTCTGAAAGCAGAAATTCTCGTTAAGGGCGAGGGATTCAACAGGAATGTTGGGCATGTGATGGCGTCGGACTTGATGAGCGATGTGTTGCTCGTTGATGAGGAGGATATGCTGCTTCTGACCTCGTTGGCGAGTGATCAGGTTCTGCGTACGGCGCAGATTGTGGGGGCGGTCGGCGTGGTCGTCGTTAACGGTAAGCCGTTACCCTCCTCGATGGTGAATGTCGCGAACGATTTGAATATGACGCTCGCCACCTGCAAGCTCGCAAAGTATGATGCCTGCGTCGCGGTGCATGCCGCCCTGAATCCGGTATGAGCGACACGCCACAGACGCCTGTCTCCGAAAACAAGTCTGACACGGTCCCCGGTGCCGCAGATGAACCGTTGGTCTTGTTGGAGCTGATTCAGCGGCTGAAGGTGCGCGCGGTGATGACCTCGGAATTGGCGACGGTGCCGCGTTCAGCGAGCATGCATGAGGTGCAGGAGCTGATGCGGAAGCTGAAGATCAGCGGTGTGCCGGTCGAGGAAAACGGTCGCTTCTTCGGACTGATCAGTATCGATGATATCATTCGCTCGCTCGTTTCTGGAACCATCAATGAGCCGTGCAGCCGCCATATGACCACCAAACTGGTGGTCCTCGAAGATGATATGCCGCTGTCGTTCGCGTTGCGTTATTTTGATCGTTATCACTACGGTCGGTTCCCTGTTCTGAATCGTGATCGCCGGTTGGTCGGTATCGTTTGCCAGCGGGATATCAACCGCGCGCTGTTGGTGGAACTCACGCGAGAGTTGCACCGTCTCGAAAATTCGACGAGTCAGGCCGTTGGTCTGGACGGCACCGCCAATATCTATGTGCTTCGCGAATTTCCAATCTGCAAATACGATTTTGAGAACGCGGGGAAAGCCGCGACCCAAATCAAACAGCTTTTGCAGGAAAAGAAGTTTCCGCCCAAAATCATTCGCCGCATTGCGGTGGCCGCCTATGAGCTGGAAATCAACCTGTGTGTCCATTCGGACGGCGGCGTGCTCTCGTGGCAGGTCTCGAACGGACGGGCCGAGGTCGTCGCCCGCGATGCCGGTCCCGGCATCGAGGATGTCGCGTGGGCTTGCCGCGACGGCACTTCAACGGAGAACGAGTGGATCC
>CAZTDL010000687.1:0-2674 GCA_964612775.1 uncultured Lentisphaeraceae bacterium | reverse complement strand
GAGGACCAGGAGCTCGTCGTGCGTCTCTGTACGCCGGTCTATGAACGGGCGGCCGTGCTGACGGCGGTGAACATCGCATCGGCCATTCTGAAAACAGGCGAGGGCAAAGACCCCGAGCGTCCGGTATGCGTGAACGTCGACGGATCCACTTATCACCGTACGCGCACCGCACAGTTCCGCAACCTCGTGCAAAGTGAGCTGCAGCTGCTGCTCAAGCCCCGCGGCATCGCGTACGAACTGATCCGTGTGGATGAATCCCCCGTGATCGGCGCGGCGGTCGCAGGCCTCATGTGAAAGGAGACAACATGAAGATCGGACAGCGGCCCCCGTTTTTTTTCTTCACCGCACGGATTTGCAAAACGCCTTCAGCGTTTTTCCCACGTGCCGGAACAGCGCTGTTCTTGCTCCTCCTCTTGGCCGCCGGCAGCGTCTTCGCGCAAACGGCGGCGATTGACTTGGGCGAGTGGTTTGCGGCCCCGGAGAAATGGGCGGCGAATGCGGAGACCTTTATGGGCGATGCCCAAAGCCTAGGTTTCCGCTTCGTGGACGGCCAGCAGACCGCGATGTCGAATCAGAAGCAGGTCCTGCGCTTCTTGGGGCTGGAAGTTCTCGAAGCGCGTGTGTATTTCGCCGCTGACGCGATTCGGCGCGTCGAACTTTCGCTTTACAATAAAGGGGATGCCGGAATCAAAGACAAAGAATCGTTTGAGGCGCTCGTGGAAAAGGCCAAGCAGACTATCACGAAATCCGCGCAAGACTCGGGAATGACAGGACGGACCTCGAATGACCGTGCGAATTATTTTGTCAAGCGATACCAGTGGACCAAGAAGTCGCCCGGCATTCAGATGGAGTGGGCGTACGTCGAGCCACACCGGTCCGGCGGCAAGAGCGTTGAATACAGCGCCGAATTCATCAAGGTGTTGATGGTTCCTCTCAAAACGGGAAACACCGGCATGGCCGCCATGACGGGCGGCATGGCCGCCACACGCCCAAAGAATGCCAGAACCGTCAAAGAGAATGTGATGCGCAACTCTACGGGAGACGTTTGGGTGGCAAATATCCCGATGGTCGACCAAGGGCAGAAAGGATATTGCGCGGCGGCGGCATCCGAGCGCGTGCTGCGCTATTACGGAGTCGAGGTCGACCAGCATCAGATCGCCCAGCTCGCCGACACGGCCGCAGAGGGCGGCACAACGTTGGAGGGCATGACCAAAGCCATCTCCAAGATCGGACGTCAGTTCCAGCTCGACAAAAAGGAACTGATCTCGCCGGAATCGAGCGGGAGTTTCGAAAAAAGTGAACATGCCAAACTGATCGAACAATACACCGCGACCGCCAAGAAGAAAAAGGTCGCAGGCATCGACTGGAAAGAGTATACGACCGACCACATGGTGGATCTGCCGAGAATCTGGACGGATATGGATCCCGAAATCCTGCTGATCGCGCGAAACGGCCAGAAACAAAGCATGAACCAGTTTATCAAGAACATCAAACTGTATGCCGACCAAGGCGTGCCGCTGCTGTGGTCCTGTCTGGTGGGCATGTACCCCGAAGAGCCGCCGCTGGGGCAGGAGGGCGCATTCGGGCATGTGCGGCTGATCATCGGTTATAACGACAAGACGAAAGAGATCCTGTATTCGGATTCCTGGGGACCGCAACACGCATTAAAACGGTTGTCGCAAGATAAGGCATGGGCCATGACCAAAGGCCTCATCGTCCTCAAGCCGCGCGACGTACGCTGACGAAAGACTCGGCCCCGTCCTGCGTGTTTTACTTGGCCGGTCTACCCGCCCAAATTACCCGACCAACGATTCTCTTAGGTTTACAGATTGCAAGGGAGGGCAGAAATGGCGTATTCTATCCCCCCTTTCTGGAGCAAAAGAATGAGCGATAAAAAAGTGTCGATGGCAGATTTCGAATCGTTGTTGAACCAGCAGTTGAGCACCTATCGCAAAGGGTTCAACCCCGGCGATAAGGTGCGCGGCACCGTCAGCAACATCACCAATCAATACGTGGTCTTGGACGTCAGTGCCAAGAACGAAGGGTTGGTGCCCGTAGCGGACATGACCAACGACGAGGACGGCTCGCTGCGCTGCAAGGTCGGAGACACCGTCGAGGTCATCTTCGCGGGCATGCAAAACGGCACGTTCCTTTTTTCGGGCAGTGTCGGAGCCAAACAGATCATCGACCGCACGCTCGCAGACGCTTATGCCAGACAGATGCCGATTGAAGGTTTGGTTGAGAAAGAAGTCAACGGCGGCTACGAAGTCACGGTTGCCGGGCAGCGGGCCTTTTGTCCTTTCTCCCAGATCAGTCTCTTCCGACAAGAAGGCGCGGAGCACATTGGCCACAAATTCAATTTTCTCGTCTCTGAATACGGACAGGATGATCGCGGTTCAAACATCATCGTCAGTCGCCGCACGTTACTCGAGCAAGAGCGCGCGGCGCAGCGCGAGGAACTGGTCGCTGATTTGTTCGTCGGCATGGTCGCAACCGGCACCGTTACCCGCCTTGTGGAATTCGGCGTGTTTGTGGATCTCGGCGGTGTTGAAGGCCTGATCCCGCTCAAGGAAATCGCATGGGCACGCGATGTTAAGCCCGAGGATGTCGTCAAGGTCGGCGACAAGGTGGATGTGCAAATCAAGGACCTGGATTGGGACCGCAACCGCATCTC
>CAZTDL010000686.1:0-2689 GCA_964612775.1 uncultured Lentisphaeraceae bacterium | reverse complement strand
AGGATCAGGCCGACTCCCAGACCGTACGCGATCTGTTCACCGAAAAAGCGGGTATTCTGGATGGCGATGATGACACCGAAGTGGACCTCGCATCATACGCTTACCAGATTTGGAAGAACGCCATCGACCGCGACCCCGAGATCGAGAAAATCATCCCGGCCATGCCGAATGTGGTCTACTCCACGCGGCCCCATTTGCCGCGCCCGGACCAGCCGGAAGGCGCGCTCGTCTATCTGCGGACCGCCGACGGCAACGATGCGCTGGCCTGGATCGACAAGACCGGCAAGAGCGTCACGGAATCTCAGTTCGCCATTCTGAAGGCCGCCGAGTGCGCGCCCGACACGCCCGCGGTTCCCCGTCACGAGGACCATCACGAGATGGTCGCTAAGGGTGTGAAGTTGATCGTGGAAACTGAGAAATCCGTCGGCGGGCAGCTCGGCCGTCCGTCCGGCGCTCGCTTCCGCACCTACGAGCGTCTCAAAGCCTATGCCGGAGAGGTCAAAGGCACGCTCTTCGACCTGCCTGAGCTTCGCAACGCCATCGAGGACATCTATAAGTTCCCTCTGCTTCAGTCCGCCACCGACACGCTCAACCGCCAACTGAAGAGCGGCATCGGCGACCAAGAGCTTGCCGAACTGGTGATCGCCCTCCGGGCCGATGCCCGCCTTTGCCGTGTGACAGAGGAGGCCGGAAGCACGGAACCGCATGTTATTATTTGCTCGCTCGGACTTCGCAACATCGGACAGACTGCCCAATCCCCGGACGGCGGCGAGGTCGCCGTCTTCACGCTGCGCTTCAGAAAGCCCAGAAACCAAGCGTTCACCGAAGACGAACGTAAGGCCTGCACACGGGAGGGCTATCATGCGCTCTCCCGCGTTCTCAAAGAAGCGACGGCTCAGCATGGCCTCCGGCTTGAAGTCACCGCGGAGGACTCGGGCGATGGCTCCTTCTGGCAGGACTATGGCGTGTACGTCCTGTGTCTGCTCTCTGTCACCGGCGGCATTGCGAATGCTGTCCACATCTTCGGCGAGTCCCTCGACCAGGCTGGCGACATCACCGTCAAACTGGGACAGCATATGTCCAGTGTTGGCCAGTGGTTCAAGGGCGTCGCCTGGCGGCTGACTCCCAAATCTGCGCCCGAATCGGCCACGACCAGGCGCCCCGGCTGCTGGGGTGATCGGCAATGGTTGGATCGCCGGACCAAGCGTTGCCGGCAGTGTGACTTTCTCTCCGAGTGCGGCTTAGCCGCCCTGTCAAAGAACGGATAACCATGAATCTTCAGAACGCACGCGACTGCTTAAAAGCTTTCGATTTCACCCGCCTATTCATTGAGGAACTGGGGTGGTCCAAGCCGTCCTCCTCCAAAACGGTGCCGATGGCGGTGAAGGATCTCAAATACACCCGCCATGAAGTCGCGCAACTCTCAGGGGTCGTGGTTATCGAGATCCTCACGGATGACGGCCCGATCCCCGATGCCGCCGGACGCGCCGCCATCCACAAGGAAATCGCCAAGCTCCACCACGAGAACGTCTTGATCTTCGTGGACGCCATCAAGTCTTATAGCAACAGGCCATCGCAAAGCGTGTGGTACTGGGCCAAGCGTCAGGACAAGAAGCTCGTTCCCCGCAGCCACATCTTTGTGCATGGCCAGTCCGGCGACCTGCTGCTGAGCAAACTGAGCGCCCTGGCGGTGGACTTCGCCGATTTTGACGACGACAGCGGCCACGTGCCGCTGCTCGAGGTAACGGCGCGGCTCAAGCAGGCCCTCGACATCGAACGCGTCACCAAGAAGTTCTACGGCGAGTTCCAGGCGCAGCACCTTGCGTTCCTGAATCTGATTACCGGTATTGACGACGAGCGCGATAAGCGCTGGTATGCGTCGGTGCTGATGAACCGCCTGATGTTCATCTACTTCCTGCAGCGGAAATTCTTCTTGGACAACGGCGACGAGTTTTACCTCCAGACCAAACTCGACCAGAGCAAAAAGAAGGGCGCTGACCGTTACTATTCCCGTTTTCTCAAAGTGCTGTTTTTCGAGGGCTTCGCCAAGCCGGAGGTCAAGCGCACCGACGAAGTCAACGCACTGCTTGGCAAGATCAAGTATCTCAACGGCGGCCTTTTCCTGCCGCACCCCATCGAAATCCGATGGCCCAAGATCGCCGTACCGGATCAGGCGTTCGAAAACCTTTTCGCCCTGTTTCAGAGCTACTCTTGGAACCTCAACGATACGCCCCGCGGCGACGACAACGAGATTAACCCCGATGTGCTGGGCTACATCTTCGAGAAGTACATCAATCAGAAAGCGTTCGGCGCTTACTACACGCGCCCTGAAATAACCGAATATCTATGCGAGCGGACTATCCACCGGTTGATTCTCGACGGCGTCGCCGCGGGCGACAGCAAGGCCTCCCGTCCGTTTGAATCGATGGGCGATCTACTGCTGAACCTGGATGCGCCGCTCTGCAAGAAACTCCTGCACGACGTGCTGCCGAACCTGCGTCTGCTCGACCCCGCCTGCGGCTCCGCCGCCTTCCTCGTCTCGGCCATGAAGACGCTCATCAACATCTACGCCGCAGTCATCGGCAAGATCGAGTTTCTCAATAACCGGGAACTTCAGGACTGGCTCAAGAAGACGCAGAAGGAACACAAGAGCGTATCCTATTTCATCAAGCGCAGCATCATCACCAAC
>CAZTDL010000685.1:0-2691 GCA_964612775.1 uncultured Lentisphaeraceae bacterium | reverse complement strand
CCCCCCTGCCTTTCAACATCACTACGCGGATATTACCAAGGAACCGGTCGTCGTTGCAAAGCAAGAATCGGCGGCGCGCGCGCAAAATTTCGTTCGCGCCGCGCCTTTTCTTCAGTTGCCATCACCTTGCGCATGCAGTCTGCACCCGGCGCGGGGCCACACCGGCTCTACAGCGCCCGCGGCGGTTCTGGCGAACCGTAAAGAAAGCATGCAGGCGTCCGCATCCTCACGGTTTTTTACCGGGGTTCACTTTCGCATAATAGTCAAGCAAGGCGCGAAGGTTGACCTTCGTGTACGGCTCATCGCACGCAGGCGTTTTTTTCCCGGCATCCGCAAACCACATGTTAAGCGTCTCCGGCACAAAAATCGCATTGTGCAAATTGGACTGCATTGAAACGGGGCGCTTGATAATTTCGATCATCCGTTCCGGCGTAATCTTGCCGAAATTCGACTGAATACGCTCGGAAAGCGTTTTTGCGCGGTTACCGGCAGAAATCAAAACCGTGTCCGCCGGGATCGCGGGCAACAAAGGATTCTGTTGGCCCGGCACCAATACGTCAACTTTTTTGGGCGTGGCGCAGACGCCGACCATATTTCTTTTTGCGTCGCTGATCACATAGTAATACTCGCAGGTACGGGGATTCTTCCGCATGATCTCCAACGCTTGGTCAACCGTTTCGGCACGCTCGGCGATTTCGCGCATTAAAAAAGTCATCGGCATTCCATCCCAAACTTTTTCGCCATGTCCGCCCATCTCGCCGATGGCCAGCCCATGCGCGTTCATCGCGGTGACCGTACCCAAAAAGCCCGCATAGCCCACGGACATCCAAGGAATACCGCCTTCGGGGATGAAGACCTGCAAAACCGTATAGCGCTGCAGGTTGATATCGCGCATGTAATCGAGAACCCTCGCATGCACAACGCGCCCGTCGGCGCTCGCCGTATTGCGTACGGCCACACCGCTACAGTGAAAAAGCTCGGGGAAGAAATTGCCGCAAAACGCGTCGCGTTCAGTAATCCCCGCGCCGATCGCCATCGCCCGACACTCGCGGATAAAACGCTCCGGCGTATGAGGCGAGGCATGTCGATAGATTTCGTCGATACAATCGTAAAACCACTCGCCTTTTTGAACCGCCAACCCCGCTCCGACCAATGCCATGGTGCGGGGCATCACCTGCGGCACGAGATCGGAAAGCAACCGTCCGTGCGCTCCCCCCATCTGTTCAGGCGTGCCCGCCACAATCAAAACCCGCTTGGTCCCCGCTTTACACAACAGGCCATGGCCTTGAGGATCTTTTGCGACCAACTGCGGATCCTGCGCGAAGGCGATCCTGCCTCCGAAAGCGAGGACGACCATAAAGAAAAGCTGAAAGATTATCCGTTTCATTCCGCCGCCTCCACCGCAAATTCAAAAACCGCCGCGAACATGCGCAACACATCTTCCCGCCGAACCGCCTTGCGCGGCAATTCCGGCGGTGGCTGAAAGACCGAGTCATCGGCAACCGCGTTGAGTCGCCAATGGGTAAACCTAAGTTTCACGGAAACATTAGAGGGTTCCCAGACAACGCTCAGAGGCGTGGCATCTTTCGCAAAGGTCAATTTTAAAGTGCCTGCGATTTTCTTGTAATTGACGCGAACATCGACCTTGCGCTCTCCATTTGTGCCCTGCACCTCTCCCAACGTGTAGTACTGTTTTAAAGCTTCAGGAGACAACGACGCGCCTGCCAGAGCACCGACGCCCACACGGTAAACCATCAGACGCCGCGGCGAGATCAGCGTTGCGGCCGTCATGATATCGGACCGTCCCTCCGTACCGCAAAACACCGCTTTTCCGCCGCCGATCAACCACGGAAAGTCTCCTTGTCCCAATCCGGCTCGCCCCACCGCAGGAAACGTTCCCGACAGTTTAAAGCGCCCCTGATCGCCACGCATATAGTCAAATGCGATATGGTTTGTTTTACCGCCCGCATAGATATCACCCACAACGCCGACCATATGCGCCGTGTCATCAAAAGGCTGCCCACCTGCGAACGACGCGATTCCGGCCAAGAACTGGCCCAACAGTTCCGTCGACGTTTTCTCACCGTTACCGCCGGGCGATTGCCATGTTTCGGGAACATCCGCGCCGAAAAAGCTGACGATGTCTTTCATGATCTGAGGAAAGCTCGCCATCGCCGTATAGTGGTCCATACCGGGAAGCCACGTGACGCGGTCTGCGAATCCCGCCGCCTCCGCCAACCGTCGACCGCATTCGGGCAAGACGACATTGTCTTGTTCCGCGCACACCATACGCAAGTTTCCGTTCTCGCCCAGTTTGCGTAAAGCGTCTTTGGCATTGATCGGATCAAGCCGATCGATACAGGCCCAAACACGCTCCTGCTCTGCCGGCGGCAAGCCTTGAATAAAGGCGCGCATACGCCGCGTTTCGTTGGCCGTGAGGATGACTTTCCTTATGTCACACCCGCCGAGTGTCAGAAAAGCCTTGTGAATGCGGGGTTCCTTTCCGCAAACGCTGGCCGACTGAATCGCGCCCATGCTGATACCCGTAATACCTATGTGTTGCGGATGCACCTCCGGCAGGGCCTGGACGATATCGACCGCCCGCCGGGCATCCTCCAGCCCTTGTTCGAGTCCGCCCATGAAAATATTGGCGCCCGAAGCCAAAAGCTGTTTTCCGACCTTCCCCCCCCC
>CAZTDL010000684.1:0-2700 GCA_964612775.1 uncultured Lentisphaeraceae bacterium | reverse complement strand
CAGTCCTGTTGCTAAAGGCACCTGCCCCATCAGCAGCACGCGCTTAGCGTACGGCCGCTGCGACAGCATCAGCACGGCTTGTTCCATAGCGCGATCACCTTCAGGAATCACCTCGCGCACGCCCGAGGACGAAAGCACATAAAAGGTCTCGCGGTGATAGCCGTAAAAAGTGGCACCCCCTCCGGTTGCGAATCGGCCGGGGCGTCCGGTCGCGTCAGGAAAACAGCGCGTCCATTCGGATTCATCACGCGGATCAGGCACGCGTCCCGTCAGAAGAGTCGCCAACAGTGCGAAACCGCCCACCGCGGCTCCCAACGACTCCCATGCGAAAGCGCGGCTGACCGGAACGGACAACGGAACAAGGCCCCGACTGATCGTAGGGATCACCCACCCCGCAACAAAACAAAAAGGCGCATTGGCGATTAGACAGCCGAAAGTCAAATCCCCGAGAGGGAACGTCTGATATTCGGGCACGCCCATCCATCCCCGAATGTTCGCGATCAGCGCATACTGCACGAAATATAGCGCTCCGCATAGGACAAGGAGTACCCACACGAACTGTGCGAGCTTGTCGGCCACACAACGGCCAAACGACGTGGAAGATGCCGCAGCCCCCATGCCGAACCAGAACAACCAGCCCGACAAAAAGAGCGCGACACCCATTTCAGCCGCTTCGAATTGCCATAGAAAACGCTGCAACAACAGCGTCTGGGCAACCATCGCCACGGCACCGGATAACGCCGCAGCAGCAAGCAACGCGAATGAACGAAGAGTCCCCATTCTTCCGCCTAACGCGCGAACAGCTTAATCATCGCCGTCAAAACGTTTACGCGATCTCAAACGTCTGCCCCGGTACAGGCGCAACCACGTTTTCGACCCCGTGTCGCTTAACCAATTCTGTCATGGCCGCAACTTTTTCCGGCTCGCCATGAACCGCAAACACACGCTGAAGGCTCTTACCTTTGATACCGTCGAACCAATGCATCAGAGCTGTGCGGTCCGCGTGTGCCGATAACGCGTTGATCGTATGCACGCGCGCGTTAAGTTCAAACTCATCTCCCAAAATCCTCAGCGGAGATTTGCGATCAACAATCCGCCGTCCCAAAGTGTTTTCGGCCTGATATCCCACAATCAGGATGATGTTGCGAGGATCGCCTACCGTACGTTGAAGATGATGCAGCACACGCCCGCCTTCGCACATGCCGGAGGCGGCGATAATGACCATAGGGCCGGGAATGTCGTTCAAGGCCTTGGATTGGTCCGGCGTCTCAATAAACTTCAGGCCGGGAAACTTCATCGGATCGACTCCCTGTCGGAGGATGTCAGAGGCATCTTCGTCATAACACTCACGGTGCTTGCCGTAAATCTGAGTGGCCTTCAACGAGAGCGGGCTATCCACATAGACCGGCGTAGGTTTCATGCGCCCCTCTTCAATCAAGCGGTTGAACGTATAGAGGATACGTTGCGTGCGTCCCACGCTGAAAGCAGGGATGATGAGTTTGGAATTCTGCTGATGAATATCATCAACAAAGCCCTTAAGGCGGCCCTTTACATCATCCTCCGTGGGGTGGTCGCGGTCCGCATAGGTGCTCTCGATCAAAAGGACGTCGGCCCCCTGAGGATAGTCATAATCGCGTAAAATCGGCTGGTCCGGCTGGCCCAAATCGCCGCTGAAAAGCAAACGCCGAATCTGGCCGTTTGAATCCTTTATGTCGAGTTGTACCAACGCGGATCCCAAGATATGTCCGGCATTATGGAAAACCAGACTGACACCGTTACCCAAGTCTCCGAGACGTTTCAGCGGCATCGTCTCAAAACGGCTCATGATCTTATCAACGTCTTCCTGTTCATAGAGCGGCTCAAAGAGATTCTTGCCTTGCGCCGCGCGCTTTTTGTTGACGAATTCAAGATCGCGCGATTGCAGAAACGCGGAATCGCGCAACATAACATCGCACAGATCACGGGTGGCGGGCGTGCTGTAAACTTTTCCGCGGAATCCATGACGAGCCAATGTCGGAAGGTTGCCGCTGTGATCGATGTGCGCATGCGACAGCACCACCGCGTCCAATGACGCAGGGTCTACCGACATTTTTCGATTCTTCTCAAACGCCTCCTTACGATTGCCTTGAAACAATCCGCAATCCAACAGAATTCGCTTACCGTTGGCCTCCACCAGATGCATGGATCCCGTGGTCGTCTGCGCCGCCCCGATAAAAGTCAGTTTCAACATGGCAACCTCCTCATTTTCAGCATGAAATTACAGTGATGATAATACACCTCATGCAAACCGAAACACAGCCTAAAATGCGTCGTTCAAAACAAAAAGGGCGTGACTCCCTTTGGCAGAATCACCCCCTTTATAAATACAAAACGAAACGCGACCCAAGAAAAAAAGGCTCATCCTTCCATTTCGCGAATACGCTTGGACGTTCGCACGGCACAGAACTCTTTGCCGCACATCGAACAGTGATCATCGGTATGTTCGCCTTGGCATGCACGGGTCTTCAGCCAGCGAGCGCGGGCACGCTCGGGATCCAACGCACATTTGAATTGCGTTTCCCAATCAAACGCAAGACGCGCCCGTGCCATGGCGTCATCGCGATCGCGGGCCCCCGGAAAGCCGCGCGCAACGTCACCGGAATGTGCCGCAATACGATAGGCGATCATACCCTGATGAACCTCTTCGCCGTCAGGCAACCC
>CAZTDL010000683.1:0-2705 GCA_964612775.1 uncultured Lentisphaeraceae bacterium | reverse complement strand
AGGGAGTATAGCAGTTTGGCCGTTATGCGACAATTTATGTTTTACAGTGTACTAGAGGAGTTGAGCGTGTCAAAGCCCTTGCTTCAAGTGCCGGCGGCCTTTATGGACCTGTCGAAGGTCACGGTTACATTGAATGGTCTGGCGAATCCGTTCCTGAGGGCAAAGTTTGTGTCGGACGACGGACATTACATTCTTTCCGCCTCATATTGTTCAGGGACGATGATCCTGCTTTTTTAGAAGCGGTTTTTTCGTGTCTGAGGTCATTTGTGACCGCTATGCGCGTCGTGCAAGACGTGCTCAGACCTTTCTTATTACGATTCGCTTTTCTCGAACGCGGATCGTCTTTCTCTCTGCTCCGGATTTGCTGTTGCCCAAACCTAGGGTTCAAAGTAAACTGTTCGCTTATGTTTTTTGGAATTAGACTTGGCTGAAAGGGATACAATGCTGACAGTGTTGATCAACGCAATGATTGGGCTTCTGGTGATTCTGGCCTTCGGAATGACGGATACGGCGAATTGGGGCTGGTCGGCCTTTTGGGGCGTGCTGGTGTTTATTGTCGGTCAGGCGGCGGTCGGCTATTTCTTTCAAAGGAAAGTGAAGGCCGCCATGACGGGCGTGCAGAAAATATTGGAGGATGGCCAGAAGCGGCTGCAGCTCAAGGTCAACCAGTGGCAAATGCGTCCGCCGGGCAGCATTAAGCAGGCTCAGCAGGAGATGGAACGGGAACAGCGGTTATTTGTCGAACGGGCGCTGGAGGAGTCCAAAACGCTTAATCGGTTTAATCGGTGGGTTCCTCTGATGAACCGTCAAAGCGCCACCATGCGCCTTCAGCTGTATTGGATGCTTAAGGATTTCAAGAAGGTGGATGAGTTGTTGCCCAAAGCCTTGATCATGGATCCTATGATGGCGGCGGTAAAGATTGCCCGGATGCATATGAAGGGTGAAGATGGCGGTATCGCCAAGGTGTTCAAAAAGAATACGGCGCGGTTGCGTTACGGGCAGGGGGCGCTTCTTTACGGACTATATTCATGGATTCTCGTGCAGAAGAACGATCTCGATGGCGCACATAAAGTGTTGATTCAGGCTTGCGAGAAGATGGAGAACGATACGATTAAGAAGAATCGCGAGCATCTGGCCAATAATCGGGTCGGCCATTTTTCGAATGCCGGCTTGGGCGATGAATGGTATGCGTTGCATCTCGAACAGCCCAAGGTCAAGATGCGGCGTCAGCGTTATTCCGACCGGCCTTTTTAGCCTCTGACGGTGAGGTGCCCGCTGCGGGGTGAGGGGGGGCGCTGGCTTAAGCCGGAAGTTTTAAACGGCGGGCGCAGATCGCCGTTACCTTACTGAAGGCACCGCAATGACGGTGCCTGTGTAGATTGATGCAGATGATAAAAACCAGAGACAGATTGGAATTGTGCGGGTTGGAGGTGGCGTGCGTCATCGGTGACCGGCCCGATGAGAGGGGGCGTGAACAGCGGCTGAGGATCGATGTGTCGCTGGCCTGCGATCTTTCGGCGGCCGCAAACAGTGATGCGGTGCGTGACACGGTCGACTATGCCGCATTGGCGGAGTCGATCCGCGTGTCGTTGCAAGAAGCCCGTTGCCATATGATTGAACGTGCGGCGGATTGTGTGGCGCGCACCTGTCTCGCGGATCCTCGAGTTTTAGAGGTTCGGGTCCGAATCGAAAAGCCCGGAACGGTGCCCGGATTGCAGGCGGCGGCTGTGGTGATCGTGCGCGGTCGAGATGAGGTTTGCGCATGAGTCTTATGATGCCGAAAAAAGCGTTGGTGCTGGCCGCCGGGCTCGGGATGCGGTTGCGCCCTTTGACGCTGGCGTGTCCGAAACCGCTGATGCCGCTTTGGAATGTGCCGTTGCTTGAGCATATGCTGCGTTTGCTGGAAGCTTGGGGCGTTGAAGAGATCGCTGTCAATCTTCACTGGCAGTCGGACGCGATCAAGGCGTATCTCGCACGGCGGTCTGGGAAGGCGAGGGTGCGGATATCCTTCGAACCGGAAATTTTAGGGACTGCCGGCGCGTTGCGGCCGCTCGCCGCTTTTTTTGAAAAGGATCCTTTTTGGGTTGTGAACGCGGACATCGCGGTCGCTTTGGATCCGGATCGGTTACTTAAGGCGTTTGCGTCTGGCGATGGTTTGGCGGCGGCTTGGCTTGAGCCGAAAAAGGGGCCTAGAACGGTCGAGGCGGATCGGCATGGCCGCATCACCTGTTACCGCAGCCCGACGCCGCGCGTGCCGGGCACGTTTACGTTCTGCGGCTTCCAGTTGGTGTCGCCGCAGATTTACCGGTTCCTTCCGTCGCGTTCTTTCTGCACGTTGGTTGAGGCCTATGAGCAGGCCATGGCGCAGGGCGTTTTTGTGGACGGCGTGACCGTGCCCGGCAGCTATTGGGATGACGCGGGAACCGTTAAGGCGTATTTGAGGGTTCATGCCGATGTGAAGAAATTGGCCCAGTCGAATAAGCCGGGAGGCGCGGTGTATGACGCGAGCGCTGACCGGTGCGCCAAAGGGGCGACGCCGTTTTTCTGTATCGGCCCGGACGCGAAGGTGGCGGAGGACGTGCAGGGGCGGAACAGCATTGTGTTCGGTAACGCCGAGGTGACGGCGGGAAGCAAATTGAGCGAAACGGCGGTTGCGGGCGGACGTGTCGGCGGTGACTTGACGGGGACCGCCTGTGTGGCGGTGG
>CAZTDL010000682.1:0-2713 GCA_964612775.1 uncultured Lentisphaeraceae bacterium | reverse complement strand
CGGCGTATCCAAAAACTACAACCGCGGCCCGGCCGGCGATTCGCATATCAACACGCCGATCGCCGCCCGCGACGGCGCGCAGGACGTCAAGCACGTCATGGGCGAAGTGCCGGTCGAAGAAGACGGGAGCGCGTATTTCGAGGTGCCGGCCCGGACGGCCGTCTACTTTCAGCTTCTGGATGCAAAGGGATGCTGCGTGCAGACGATGCGGAGTTGGACGCTGGTGTTGCCCGGCGAACGTTTCGGCTGCGTGGGTTGCCACGAAAACAAACTTCAGGCGGTGTTGAGCGCCGAGCGGAAACCGCTTGCGCTGAGCAAAGCGGCGCAACGTCTCCAGCCGCTCGCCGGTCTGCCGCCGCATCCGCTGACGGCGCGTTTGGGGAAAAAGAGTCCGTTGGGTTCGGTCGATCTCTTCCTCGGCGTCAACAAGCGCTGCTCGCTCGATCCCGACGCGCCCGTGGACGGTTTCAGTTACCGGCGGCTCATCCAGCCGATCTGGGACCGGCATTGCGTGAGCTGCCATCAGGGCCATGTGAACGACCCCGATCAAACCAAGCGTTCGCCGCTCACCCTCACCGGACAGGTTCCGCAACAGCTTCCGAACGGACTGCGGGCATTTACAACGTCCTATCTCGCGCTGACGGAAAAAGGGCCGTGCGCATCTTGGGCCAACTGGGTCGATCCCGAATCGATGGCGCCCGTTTTGCCGCCTTACGCCAGCGGTTCGGCCAAAAGCAAACTCATGGCCGATCTGGAGTCTTCGCACTACGGCGTGCGGCTGACGGATACCGAGAAACGATTGGTCGCCTGCTGGATGGATTTAGGCGTTCCCTTTTGCGGTTCGTACGGCGAGGCCAACGCATGGGACAGGCAAGAGAGGAATCGCGAATGGAATACGTGGAACCGGCCTCAGAAAGAGTTGTATGATTACTTCCAGCAAAAACGGGAGATCTACGCGCGGAAGGAACTGGAGGACGTCAAAGCGTTTCTGCATCGATAGACGATTCCCGGTTTTCAATGCCTTTCGAACCAACAAATCATGAACAAGGAATATCCAATACCCATCGGAAACGCGCATTTCACTTGGCCATTGGATATTCCCTGTCGGATATTGGGCGTTCCTTGGGGTTCCGGTCCTTGCAGGCTGGTGTACCGGCTTTAGCCGGCTGTGGCGGAGACCGGGAGAGCCGCCTGAAGGCGGTACACCGACCTTGGCCGTACAGGAATTTCGGCGAACGGGGGAGACATTAAGGGGGAGAATCGTAGATGCGGAGGACAATAGAAATAGGACTGGCGTGCGGTGTTGCAGCGCTGTTTTCGGCGGCGGAAGAGTTCCGCCCCGCGAGCGTGCGCGTGGGCGGCGAAACGGCAGCGGAACATCCCACCGCACGGATGACGGACGGGAATCCCGACACCTACGCCGAGTTATTGGACGACACGCGGTCGGGGAAGGATGAGAAAACGCTGCCGCCGCTCGGTGCCGCGCCCGTGACGGCGTCGTTCGTTTTGGATTTGGGGCGCGAGCGGACGACGGTTGGCATGCGGCTCGTCGCGCAACCGTCGCGCTGGCTCGCGCGAATGGCCTATAGCGTGACCGTGTTCACCTGCGGCGACGCCCAAGGCAAAACCGCCGTCCGCGTCATCGCCGACAAGACGGTCCTGCCCGTGACGTTCTGCGGCGACTCGGCGTTCGTCGCGTGGGCACCGGTGTCCGCGCGGTTCTTCGGCGTGCGCGTCAACGAATCGGACGAGGGCGCGATCAACGGCCTCGGCACGTACATGCAGTGGCTGAACAATCCCAACCGCGCGATCTGGGGACACCCCTATTCGGGCGACGGGCGGCACTTCGTGACAGATATCGCGGAGGTGGCGCTCTTCGACCGGAAGCCGGAAGATTTTCCATACCCCAATCCGCCGGACACGGCGTATCCCCGCTAGCGCCTGGAGAAGGACTGGCTTTTGCAGGACGCGGGTTTCGAGGACTTCGCGCGGGCCTTCACCTCGACCGGCGACGCGGCGCTTGAGCGGCGTTTGGTGTCCAAGGTGGCGGGCGAACTGAAGAACGCGGGCAGCGTCGCGTTTCCCGAGGCGCCGGGATGCGATCCGCGCTGGCGGGCGCTTTACGTCCGTCTCTGCGAGCGGCGGCGCGCGGAACGGTTGGAGAATGTGACGCGGCGCGCAACACGGATCGTCTACGTCAAGCACTACACCTTCGGCTGCAACGCCACGCTCGGGGCGACGGGGCATGTGACGGACGATCTGACCGACTCCCGGCCGCGGAATTGGACCAAGGGCGGCCAGCTCTGCCTGCTGACGATCCGCCCGGACGGAAGCGTGACCCATGAGGTGCTGATCGATAAACCCGAAGGCTGCGTGCGCGATCCGGCGCTTTCGCACGATGGCGAGCGGCTGGTTTTTTCGATGCGCGACAGCTACAACGACAACGCCTACTATGTCCCCCACCGTTGGGCACCGAGTTTCCGCGCGCCGCTGCCGTGGGACGCCTATGAGAAACGACGAGGCGACGACTATCACCTGTACGCGATGAATCTCGCGACCCGCGAAATCACGCCGCTCACGCGTTCGCCCGTCGTCAACGGGCGCGTCGTCCCGTGCGCGGACGTCGAGCCCTGCTTCGCGTCGGACGGCGGCATCATCTTTCAGTCCACGCGCTGTGAACAGGTCATGCCCTGCCACCAGACGCTGATCGCCA
>CAZTDL010000681.1:0-2714 GCA_964612775.1 uncultured Lentisphaeraceae bacterium | reverse complement strand
CTCCGGTCCTTATGCCGATCCGGACGGCGACGGACGCGTGAACTGGATCGAGTATGCCCTTTGCAGCGATCCTTGGTTGAACGAAACGACTTCCCAGCTCGAATTCACCTTTGTCACGATGTCCTCACAGCGTTATCCAGCGCTGACATTCAGCCGTCCGTCCAATATACTGGATGTGAAATATGAACTGTTGGCCACGGGTGATCTACGGCGGGAACCGTGGATGGGGGTCGATTCGTCTATCTATCAGCAAAAGACGTCGCCCGACGGGAACAATGAAACCGTCACCCTGCGCGAGTCGTCCGCCGCAGCGGCCCGCCAACGTTTCTTCACATTGCGGTTGACCTTTGGAGAGTAAGACCATGTTTGCTCAATCAAGCCGAATCTTAGTTGCCGTAACGTGCGCGTTGACGGCCACCCATATGGTCCGCGCGACGTCTGTTTCGCAGCCGTTCGGAAACAACGTTTGTTTACGCGGAGACTTCCAAAACGCCCGAACCGCGTTCGAGCGCACGGGTAAGGGAACGGTGGCTTTTCTCGGAGGCTCTATCACGGAAATGAACGGCTATCGCCCCATGGTTTGCGACCTCCTGCGGAAGCGTTTCCCGAAAACCGTTTTCACATTCATTCCAGCAGGCATTTCCTCCACCTGCTCAACCACAGGCGCGTTCCGTCTCGGCACAGACGTATTGGGAACAGGGCCGGTTGACCTGCTTTTTGTTGAGTTTGCGGTGAACGACGATCAGGATGGCCACCACAGCCGGGAAGAATGCATCCGCGGGATGGAAGGCATCATCCGCCACACGCGGCAAATTAATCCCGCGACAGACATCGTCATGACCTTCTTTGTAAACGAATATATTTTGAAAACGCTGAAAGAGGGGAAAACGCCGCTGACCATCGACGCCCACTCGGCGGTTGCAGAACATTACGCGATCCCCACAATCCATCTGGCCAAGGAAGTCGCCGAAGAAATCACGGCAGGCAAGCTCACTTGGGAAAAGTACGGCGGCGTTCATCCTGCGCCGTTCGGCAATGCGATTTGCGCGCAGATGATCGATGAATTGTTCAACCGCGCCTGGGCCAAGCCGCTCGCAAAGGAGGCAACCGTCACCCCCAATCTCGTACCGTTAACGCCACTCGATCCGTTGAATTATTCGGCGGGACGCTTCATCGACCTCGCCGCCGCAAGCATCAAACAGGGATGGACTCTCGGCATACCCGATTGGAAAAACATCAAAGGCAACAAACGCACGCGTTTCACCTCGATCCCCATGCTCAGCGCGACCGACCCCGGCGCGGAATTCACCCTCGCTTTCGAGGGAACCGCGGTAGGCGCATTTGTCGTGGCAGGCCCCGATGCGGGCATCGTGGAAACCAGCGTGGACGGCGGCCCGACACAAAAAATCGACGTCTGCCATGCCTACAGTAAAGAGTTGCATTATCCGCGAACGGTGATGTTCGCGACGGCTCTGGAGGCGGGGCCGCACACCTTGACGGTGCGGGTCTCCGCCGATACCAACAGCGAAGGGCATGCCGTGCGCATCATGCACTTTGCGGCAAACTGAAACGATCATGGGGCAAAGCCCCTGCCTCCGGAAGGAACACGCTCATGAAAGGGTACCGCTGGATCGCCTTCTGTATTCTGAGTGCCGCCATGGGAAGCCAAGCCGTTGACGCCTCTTCAAAAAGGCCGAACATCCTCATTATTCTGGCGGATGACCTCGGCTATTCGGATATCGGCTGTTACGGCTCAGAGATCGCCACGCCGAATCTCGACAGTCTGGCCAAGAAGGGCTTGCGCTTTACCCAGTGTTACAACACGGCCCGTTGCTGGCCCACCCGTTGCGCGCTCTTAACCGGCTACTATCCGCAACAGACGAATTCCGACCCCACCCGCGGCTATTTCCCCTCATGGACGCGAACCTTGCCGCAAAGACTTAAGCCGCAGGGCTATCGCTGTTATCATTCCGGCAAATGGCATGTCAACGGCGCGCCTAAACTGATCGCCGACGGCGGATTCGACCGTTCCTACGATCTCGAGGACCATGATCGCAACTTTTATCCGAAACGGCACATGGAAGACGATGTGCCCCTTCCCCCCGTCACAAAAGGAAGCGGCTATTATAGTTCCACAGCCTTCGCTGATCACGCGATACGTTGTCTAAAAGAGCACAGCGAAAAATACGCGGATAAGCCTTTTTTCTCATATTTAGCTTTTACGGTGCCGCATTTTCCGCTTCAGGCACCCGCAGAGGATATCGCCCGCTATCGCGGACGTTATGCGAAAGGTTGGGATCTGATCCGCGGGGAGCGCCTTCAACGGTTGCACGCGATGGGACTCGTCACCTGCGGCCTTTCCGCGGTGGAACGTCAGATTGGGCCGCCCTATCGATTTCCCGATCAGGTGAAACTGTTGGGCACGAATGAGGTGACCCTTCCGCTGCCGTGGGATTCGCTTACGCCGGCGCAGCAAACCTTCCAAGCCGACAAAATGGCCGTGCATGCCGCGATGGTAGACCGCATGGACCGCGAGATTGGCCGAGTCCTTGATCAGCTCCGCAGCATGGGAGCCTGGGATAACACCCTCATTCTCTTCGCCTCGGATAACGGCGCGAGCGCCGAAATCATGGTGCGCGGAGACGGCCATGATCAGCAGGCCGAACCCGGATCGGAAGGGACGTTTCTCTGTTTGGGCCCCGGCTGGTCCAATG
>CAZTDL010000680.1:0-2718 GCA_964612775.1 uncultured Lentisphaeraceae bacterium | reverse complement strand
ATGGCCTGTAAGTTTGAAAAGTCGTGGCTCGGCAACATCGTCTCGAACACATTGTTCAACGTGATCGGACTGCCCGTTGTTGAACCCGCAACACAACCGACACGACCGCCGCCAAGACTTCCCTGCTGGCATTTCCCGTCAAGCAGAGCCTCCATTGCAGCCTGCGCCGCAAAAATACTCATTCGCCCCATGGATCGCCGACTCTGGCGGGGTATAGCTTTCTCGTTCTTCAATTCCGCAGGTGCGGCCAGCAGACTGCGAAGTCCTTTGTAATCAGACCACTCTGGCATCCGACGAATCGCGTGACGGCCTTCGTCAAAGGACACGCTCTGTTCTCCAACATTACAGCCGAGAGGGGAAACGACTCCCATGCCTGTTATTACAACTCGTTTCATCATTAAATCAACGTTCCACGCATACAACGATTATCGAATCGTTCTTTGCCGACCATTTGCCGAACCACAAAAATCCCCGACATCATCGCGCCCATGACTCCCGGCAACAGCGCACTTTGTCCCGCCGCATACACGTTACGTCCAGGCAACCTGCCAAACAGTCCGTATTGCCCCACCCGCTGCATGATTCCATATGCGCTTCCGCAGGAGGAATGCAGATAATCGCTAAACGTCAGCATAGAGGCCGTCTCAACCACACGCACACGATCCGCATAGCCGACGAACCGTTTCATCCGATTGATAATCGCCTCACTCCGTTCCCGTTTATACGCATAATAAGCATCGGGACGAGATCCTCGCCTCGTATGAGCCCATGATACCACATCTTGCGCAAACGACAACTCCAAGGCTGAGAAAGAGCAATTCGTTCCAACCTCTTTTCGCCCCGGAACCTCAATGACAACTAACGGACGCTCGCCTGCTGTGGACGGATTCATCATCACATCGAAATCCGTATCGGGGAACTCCGAGTATATCGAACGGGCAAAACCCGAAACAGGAGCATCGCCTTCGATCACGCCGAACGCGACAAGGAATCCCACCGACGGCTCAAAAGCGTTGACCCGCGACCGAAACGCCGGGGTTAGGCGGACAGGCTCGAGCAAACTCAGAATCCGAGACGGTTCCAGCGTGAGAACACACCGTTCAAACGCAACGGACTGTCCGTTCTCGAAGACCGCTTCCTGCGGCTGGCCGTTCTCGATTCTTCTAAACCCCTCCAGTCGGCAACCGCAACAAATTTCAACGCCCTCACGCTCCGCAGCCGAAACAAGAGCAAGCGCCAACCCGTCGCCTCCGCCGACGATTCCCCCGACAGACTGATGCATCCCGTAAGCCACTCTCGCATGCGCCGCGAAAGAGACCTGCGAAGGCGGCGAACCATAGCACATCGAGAAAGAGCAGATCGTTCCCTTCAAGATGGGATCGCGGAATTTTTTGTCGAGCACCGACCGCAGTGAAATAAAATCCTCAGCCAACATTCCGAATGAAGAGAAGGGCTGACCGACCTTCATCCCCATCGTCCGGTCGGCGATGGAGCGCAACGTCTGGAAATACCAAGTGATCGAATCCTTCTCTTGGGGAAACAACGTTTGCCAGTGCGCGCAGACACGTTCGATACCGATGGGGACGTCCACTTCCGCCTGCGGCTTTTTGAACAAAAACCGATGCGAACAGACCACATCATACGGGGTGATTTTCACCGCTTCTCGAACACCCAGCAACACCAGCAGATGATCGAACAGCTCACCGGGATAAACGCTACCCGTAAAATGGAAGCCCGTATCAAAAAAAACGTCGCCGCGCTTAAAACGCCGCAAACCGCCCCCGGGAGAGTGTTCGCAATCGACAAGCAGTACGGAACGTCCAAAACGCGCCAACAACTGAGCGGTGGTCAAGCCTGCTGGCCCAGCACCGACGACGAGGTCATCGTACCGTTTCTTCGCAGGTTTACTCATATCGCCATACCGCCGTTTACGCCAATCACTTGGCCGTGCACATACATCGCCGGTTCGGCACAGAGGAACTGAACCACCGCCGCAACCTCGTCTGAAGTGCCGTATCGATGCAGCGGGATCAGCGGCAAGACCTGATCCTTTGGCAATTCCGCCGTCATCTCCGTTTCGATCACTCCCGGCGACACAACGTTCACGAAAATGTGTTTACGGCCAACCTCGCGCGCCAGAGCGCGTGCCGCACCGATCAGACCAGCCTTTGCCGCGGAATAGTTCACTTGGCCAGCCTGTCCGACCTGCCCTGAAAGTGAAGAAATCACGACAACACGCCCCGACTTTCGGCGAATCATTTCGAAAATCACCGGTTTAGTAACATTGAAAAATCCGTCCAGGTCCGTACGCAATACCGCGTCCCATTCCTCATCCGTCATAAACGCAAGCAGATTATCGCGTGCGATCCCCGCATTAAAGACCAACACGTCCGGACAGCACGTCTGCAAAAGCGGCTCAACTCAAGCGCCGAGCGTGTTGCTTTCGCGGCTAGCCAAATCGAACGCCAGCAGACGGCAGTTCCGCCCCACGGCCTCAACTGCAGCACAGGTTTCCTGCGCGGCCATATGGTTGTTATGATACGACAACCAAATATCGAAACCTGAACGGGCCAGACGATTGACGATCGCACGTCCGATTCCACGGCTTCCACCTATGACCAGCGCGACTTTTCCCGTCTCGCTCATAGTAATTTCCCGTTATGCTAGTTCGCGACAATATTAATCAGCCTGTCAGGCACGCAGATGACCTTGCGCACA
>CAZTDL010000679.1:0-2718 GCA_964612775.1 uncultured Lentisphaeraceae bacterium | reverse complement strand
AGCCTGTTACACAACGGAGAAGCCTATTTTCCCGCCATCGAAAAGGCCTTCGACCAAGCCCGGCATGAAATTTACCTTGAAACGTATATTTACGCGGAGGACGCCGTCGGACAGCGGATTGCCGACGCGCTGGAACGGGCCGCACAGCGCGGCGTAACGGTCCATGTGTTGATTGACGGTTACGGTTCCAAGAATCTGGCGCGGAGCCTGCTGAACGGTCTGAGGGCAGGAGGCGTGAAGGTGCTTATCTTCCGTCCCCGCATATCTCCGTGGACGTTTCGGCGCGGGCGCCTGCGCCGGATGCACAGAAAAGTCGTGGTCGTGGACCGCGAGATCGCCTTTGTTGGAGGGGTCAACATTATCGCCGACAACACAACCCGAGACCTTCCCCCCCGCTTCGATTACGCCGTGGCCGTGGAAGGACCGCTGGTCGACGTGATCCGCCTTTCCGCTCAGAGGCTGTGGTCAGCGGTATCATGGCGACATTTCCGCAAAAAAACGGTCAATAATGGCGCATTGCCGACTTCGACCTTCACCGGGGGAGACATGCGCGCGACCCTTCTGTTGCGGGACAATTTCCACCATCGCAGGGATATTGAGGCGGCGTATCTGCAGGCGATCGGACAGGCGGAATCCGAAATCATTCTCGCCCATGCCTATTTCTTGCCTGGACTCGATTTCCGTCATGAGCTGATGCGTGCGGCCGAGCGCGGCGTGAGGGTCATTTTGCTGCTGCAGGGAAAAGTGGAATATCCGCTCGAGCATTATGCGTCACGAGCGCTCTACGGCAATCTCCTCGATGCGGGGATTGAGATCTACGAATACCGCAAGAGTTTCCTTCACGCCAAAGTGGCTGTGATTGACGGACATTGGTCGACGGTGGGGTCTTCAAATATCGATCCGTTCAGCCTGTTGCTTTCCAGTGAAGCGAACGTGGTTGTTGACGACGAAGCTTTTGGCGCAACCTTGGCGCAAAGCCTGAAAAAAACCGCAGAGAACGATGGACATCGCATCCTGCCAAGCAACTGGAAACAACAGCCTGCGGGATTACGGTTCATCAGTTGGCTCTGTTACGGCTTGCTGCGCTGGGTGCAGGGACTCAGCGGCTATGCTCACGCGAACGGATAGGCCGAGAACAAATTTAAAACCGACTCAGGACTTAAAAGGAGCATTCATGCACAAACCGACACCCATCTGCAAACCACTTTACAACCTCTTACCGACAGACATCGGAGGCCTTGAATGTCTGACGGAACTGGCCTTGGACATGAGCTGGTCATGGGATCACGCCACCGATGAGGTGTGGCGGCACCTTGACCCGGTACTATGGGAACTGACGCATCATCCTTGGGATGTCCTGCAGACCGTATCAAGGCAGAAAATTCAGGACGTTATGGCCGATCCGGCTTTTCGCAAGAGGGTCAACGATCTCGTGCAGTCGAAAAAGCAAGCGAAGAAGACGCCCGCATGGTTTCAGCAGAATCATCCGGAGACTCTGTTGACCTGCGTCGCGTATTTCAGCATGGAATTCATGTTGAGCGAAGCGCTTCCGATCTATTCTGGGGGACTGGGAAATGTGGCCGGCGACCAACTCAAAGCCGCGAGCGATCTAGGCGTACCGGTAATCGGCGTGGGGCTACTCTACCAACAAGGCTATTTTCGGCAAGAGATCGACAAGGCTGGCGCGCAACAGGCCCTTTATCCTTACAACGATCCCGGTCAACTGCCGATCACGCCGTTACGTCATCCGAACGGCGAGTGGCTTCGGATGGAGATCGCTCTGCCCGGTTACTCGGTGTGGCTGCGCACGTGGCAGGTACAGGTCGGCAAGGTCAAGCTCTATCTGCTGGACAGCAATGACGCGGCGAACCTTCCCATCCACAGGGGAATCACCAGTGAACTGTACGGGGGCGGACCTGAGCTGCGGCTGAAACAGGAGATGATGCTCGGGATCGGCGGGTGGCGGTTACTCCGAGCGCTCGGCCTCCGTCCGGAAGTCTGCCATCTGAATGAGGGGCATGCCGCCTTCGCGGTGCTCGAACGTGTCCGGACACGCATGGAAGAAAGCGGCCAGTCTTTTCAAGCCGCACTGGGCGTCACGCGGGTGGGGAACCTCTTCACCACCCACACGGCGGTGGCCGACGGCTTCGACCTTTTCGATCCGGCACTCATCGAGCAATATCTCGGCAATTATGCCGAAAACAAGCTCGGCCTGTCGCTCCGCGATCTGCTGGCCTTGGGCCGTAGGAACCCCGACGACGCGTCGGAAAGATTCAACATGGCCTATCTTGCGCTGCGCGGGAGCGGGGCCGTGAACGGCGTGAGCCGTCTGCACGGACAAGTCAGCAGGCAACTCTTCGCGTCGCTCTTCCCGAATTGGCCGGCGGACGAAGTGCCTATCGGACACGTGACCAATGGTGTCCACATCCCAACCTGGGATTCGGCGGCGGCCGACGATCTTTGGACAGAGGCCTGCGGCAAAAACCGCTGGCGGGGGACGACGGAAAACCTGGTGCAGGACATTCGCCGCATCCCAGACGTCCGTCTCTGGCAGTTCCGAACGTCTGCCAGCCAGCCGCTTATCGACTACGTTCGCCAGCGCCTAGCCCGGCACTACGCCGCCGCCGGCGCATCGCCAGACACGATTGAGGAAGCGCGGCATCTCTTCAGCCCCAATGCGCTGACGCTGGGCTTTGCGCGGCGCTTTACAACCTACAA
>CAZTDL010000678.1:0-2726 GCA_964612775.1 uncultured Lentisphaeraceae bacterium | reverse complement strand
CCAGCAGCAGGACCAGCCGGAGAAGGCGCTCGAATACTACCAGAAAGCCATCGATTTGGACGCCGGCAACACGGACGCGTTCTACTGTATATTCCGGTCGAAAGCGGCCAGTGATTCCGGTTCAAAGCGGCCACCTGTTCCGGTTCAAAGCGGCCACCGATTCCGGTTGAATCCGGCCACTTTTTGGACGGGACCGGAATGTGAAGCGACGCTGGATAACTATTCCGAAATGGGCCAAGATATCTCCTTTAAAAGGAGGCGCAAATGGCCCGAAAGAGGTTATCCATGCGAAAAATCAAAGAAGCCTTGCGGCTGAAAGCCGCGGGGCTGAGTTGCCGGGCGATCGCCCGATCGTGTCTTATCGGCAAGGAGACGGTGCGGGAGTATTTGGGACGAGCGGCGGAGGCGGGATTGAGCTGGCCGCTTCCGGAGGGCTTGAGCGAAGAGGAGCTTGAAAGCCGGCTTTTTCCTTTGGGTCCCGACACCTCGCGGAAAGAGGCGGCGGCGGAACCGGATTGGGCGCTCATCCACAGTGAGCTTCGCAAGAAGGGCGTCACCCGTCAGCTTCTGTGGGAAGAATATCGGCTCGGCTTTCCCCGGGGATACAGCTACTCGCAATACTGCGAACGGTATCGGCGGTGGACAATAATCTTGAACCCGGTCCTGCGGATGCCGCACAAGGCGGGCGAAAAGATGTTCGTCGACTACGCGGGAGTCACCGTTCCCTACACAAACCGCGAGACGGGGGACGCTCGAGAGGCGCAAGTGTTTGTGGCGACGCTGGGCGCAAGTTCGTCCACCTTTGCCGAGGCGCAAGCCTCCCAGGAGCTGGCGAACTGGATCGGCGGCCACGTCCGGGCGCTGGAACACTTCGGCGGTCGTCCGGCGGCGGTGGTTCCCGATAATCTGAAGAGCGGCGTGACCTCGGCTTGTTTTTACGAACCCGTGATCAATCCGACGTATCAGGCCTTGGCGGAATATTACGACATGGCCGTCCTGCCGACTCGGGTCCTCGCTCCGAAACATAAAGCGAAAGTCGAAACCGGCGTCCGAGTCGTCGAACTTCTCCTGGCGCGATTGCGGAATCGTCAGTTCTTCAGCCTTCAAGAGATAAATGACGCGCTCCGGCCGTTGATGGAAGGCCTGGACATGCGGGTCATGGCGCATCTTGGAAAAAGCCGCCGACAGTTGTTTGAAGAGCTGGACCGTCCGGCCCTGCGGCCGTTGCCGGCCGTGCCGTTCGAGATGGCCGAGTGGGTTTGGGCCCGGGTCAACATCGACTACCATGTCGGCTACGCCAAACACTACTACAGCGTCCCCTACCGCTATCTTCACAAAAGGGTCGAGATCCGGGCCACCGCCCAAACCGTGGAGGTTTTTTACAAGAGAGAACGGATCGCCTCCCATGTTCGCGACGACCGGCCCTACCACTTTACGACCCTGCCCGAGCACCGGCCGGAGTCTCATCGGGCGGTGCTGGAGTGGAATCCGGAGAGGTTTATCTCGTGGGCCGAACGAACGGGCCCGTTGGTGGCCGAGATGGTCCGCCGGATCATCGAGAGCCGTCCGCATCCCGAACAGGGGTATCGGGCTTCGCTGGGGCTGATGCGGTTGGGAACTCGTTACGGCAACGCGCGGCTCGAAGCGGCCTGCGAGCGGGCCCTGACGTTTGGACTCGTCTCTTATCGCGGCGTGCGGAACATCTTGGAGGCCGGGATGGACCGGCTGAAAAACGAGACGTCCGTGGTCGGCCCCGAAAAGCCGCATGGCAATCTCCGCGGCCCCGGCTATTACTCATGAGGGAAGACATGAAAATCGTTTATAGGTCAAATAGACGCGATGTTTTTGTGGGAACGCCCGTAAACGGCCGTTTTTGGGGCCGTATCGGCCGCTTCCAAAATAGAAAGGCATCACGAACGCCCGTCCTGGGTCAAATGCGGAGGCTTGGATGTTAGTCCAACCGATCATCGACAAGCTCGGCTCCATGAAACTCGCCGGGATGGGTGAAGGGCTCCGGGAGCAGATGGAAAATCCCGCCTACCGAAAGCTCTCCTTTGAGGAACGGCTGGGCCTGCTTTTGGATAAGGAATGGAATTTTCGTCAGACGCGAAAACAGACGCGCCGGATGCGGGTGGCCCGCTTCCGCGAGGACGCGGTCATCGAGGATCTCGACTTCTCCGTTTCCCGCGGTCTCGACCGTTCCCAGGTTCTGGCCCTCACCCAGGAAGACTGGATCCGCAGTCATCTTAACGTCATCATCACCGGCCCGACGGGCGCGGGCAAGACCTACCTGGCCTGCGCCCTGGGTCAGTCCGCCTGCCGCAACGGCGTCTCGGTCCGCTTTTTTCAGATCTCGAAACTCCTCCAGAAAATCACTTACGCCCGAGCCGAGGGTTCCTCGCCAAGGTTCCTGGAAACCTTGGCTAAGACCCAACTCCTGATCATCGACGACTGGCTGCGGAATCCCCTGACGGAATCCCAAACACCGGACCTTCTGGAAATCCTTGAAGATCGTTATGGCCGGGCCTCCACCATGCTCGCGACACAGATCCCGGTGGCAGATTGGCATGATCGTTTGGGAAACGCGACCCTCTCGGACGCGGTTATGGACCGCATCATCCACAACGCTTACCGGCTGGAACTGTGCGGGGAATCCATGCGGAAACGCCGCTCCCCATTGACTCATTCCGGCCACAAGGAAGTATAATGACCATCCAGCGTCGCTT
>CAZTDL010000677.1:0-2729 GCA_964612775.1 uncultured Lentisphaeraceae bacterium | reverse complement strand
TCCTGCGCAACGCGGCCCTGTTCGTCCTCCTGCACGCAGCCCCCTTCGACCCCGTGCCAGAAACCATCGAGCGCCTCGCCAGACATCCGTCAAAGGCGCTCGCGCTCGCCCTCTCAAAGAGGCCAAGGCTCAAGCCAAAGGAATAGACCGATCATGCGTGTCGGCTCCTTGATCCTTTGGTCACTCCGCTGTCTGTAATCTTGACACCTTCATGCCGGTTTGGCACGCTTAGTTCAATTAATCAAGCGTGTGTCGTCCGGTTCGGATTCGGGAGAATCGCTCGGTACAGGACAACGTGCGCTTGCCCACGCGGGAGATTTGACATGAAGAACGCTGCGGTCCTGTTTTTGTTTGCGCTGATGGGCGCAACGGTCCTGTTTTCCGGTTGCAAAAAGCCTCGGAAAAAGTAACGGAAAAGATCATTGAGAAAAGCCTGAAGAACTCGGGCGCAAGCGACGCGAAGGTGGATCTCTCGCAGGGCAAGATGAGCATCAAGACGGACACGGGCGAAATGGTGATGAGCACGGGCGACTCCGTTTCGCTGCCCGCCGATTTTCCGAAAGATATTTATGTGATCAAAGGCGCCAAGATCCAGACCGCCTTGAAGATGCCCGACAGGTATATGATCCAACTGAGCATCGAACAGGAGAAGAGCAAGGTCGCAAACACGTATGTCTCTGAAATGAAAGCCCAAGGCTGGACGTCCGACACCTCCATGGATACGGGCGACACGAGCATCCGAATCTTCAAGAAGGACAAGCGCCAAACCGCGGTCAACATCGCCAAGAAAGATTCAGCCTCCGAGGTGATGCTCACCTCGACAACCGAGAAATAAAGGGGCCTTCGACAACACGCCCGCCGGTACACGATATGACCTGCCCCGGCGTTTACCCGCGCGGACATCGCCTTCAGCGGAAAGGACGCTCATGCGATCAATACTCGCGGTCATCGCGTTTGGCGGATGGATGGTCATGCCGTTTCCCGGACAGGCGGCCGACATGCCTCACCGCTTACTGGACAACAACCTGCGCTGTGTGGATTTGTCCGATCTCACGTCGGCAGTGCCGATGGACGCTTCCGCGCCCGTCGAGATTCTCCGGCGCACCGAAGCGTGGGAGCACAACACGTTTGACTCCGTCGACGCCGACACCCTCGGCTATCCTTCGGTGGTAAAAAACGACCGGGGCAAAAACCCCGACAACAAATACTACCTGTTCTACGCGCACCACGACCCCTGTTCGTGCATCGGCTGCGCGGTCGCGGACGCGATCCAAGGCCCCTATCGAAAATTGGCCGATCTGAAGGCGAGCCGGAGAGACAGCATCGTGCTGGAGAACCCGCATTACCCGATACGGAACGCGCCTGTTCAAGACCCATCCCACTATTCGAGCCCGTGCGTCGTCTGGAACGAGGAACGGAAGCTCTGGTTCATGTATTTCCACTTCTACAACCACAACCATGAGGCGTGGAAAGCGGCCGGCAAAGGCGGATACGGCCATCAGATGACGACGCTGGCCACCTGCCCGGATCTGCGCGCCAACGTCTGGACCGCGCTAACGGACCCGCAGATCGGAAAGGTGTGCGTCTGGGACCTCGTGCCGGTCCTGCCCACCACGGAGGCGGACTGGATGAACAGCCAGTCGTCCTACCACACGATCCAGCGGCTGGCCGACGGCTCGTGGCTGGCCTTCCTGCGGGGAACGTCGGTCGATCAGGTCACGCAACTCGGGTTCGCCGCATCGCGCAACGGAAAAACGTGGAGCTTCTTTCCCCAGAACCCCGTCGTCCGGTCAGCCGCCGACGGCGACGGCAAGACAAGCGTCTACCGGCCCTTCTTCGTCGGCCACCTCGGCCGCGACACGCGCGGACGAACCGAATACCTCGTCGTCCGGGGCGAAAGCCCGCCGGAGGCGGACGTGCCTCAGGTCCGATACGGATACACGACCGATTTCGTCGAAATCCGCAGAGACCCGCGCGGCTACGCCCGGTGGAAACCCATGGGCGACGGCCCGATGAGCGCCTGGCGCGAAGCGGACAAACTCTATCTGTTCTCCGGGAAACACCTGCTGGTCATGACCCTGCCGGTTCCCGTCCGGCCCTCGAACCGAAACCTGTGAGCCCAATCGACGTTCTGCGGCATGGGCGTGCTTCGACCCATGGTTTGACAGAATCAGATCGATCATGATACCGTACTCCAATCATCAATCGATAAGGGAGCCGTCATGTATTCCGTCACTCTGTCTCCGAAATTTCAAGTCGTCATTCCGTTGCCTGTTCGCCGCAGCATGGGTCTCCGTTCCGGCCTAAAGATGCAGGTCATCGAACACGAAGGCCGGATCGAGCTCATCCCTGATCGCGACATCACCGAACTGAAAGGCTTTCTGAAGGGCATCAACACGGCGATCGAGCGCGAGGAGGACCGCGTATGAACGTGGTCGACACCTCCGGATGGCTTGCGTACTTTGCAGGCGAGCCGAACGCCAAGCTCTTCGCGCCGGCGCTGCAGGTGCCGCAGGAACTCGTTGTTCCCACAATCACGCTCCACGAGGTGTTCAAGGTCGTTCTCCGGGAGTCGAACGAGAACGACGCGCTCCAAGCCGTGGCCGCCATGCAGAAGGGCACCGTCGTCGATCTCACGCCGAAGCTGGCAATGGCCGCCGGCAGACTCAGCCTGCGGCATGCCCTGCCGATGGCCGACGCGATCATCCTCGCCACCGCCCATGCGTTCG
>CAZTDL010000676.1:0-2732 GCA_964612775.1 uncultured Lentisphaeraceae bacterium | reverse complement strand
ATCTGCTCAGGTTCGCTGGGCGCACCCACCGTTTCTAAGCGGCGTTTGGCGTCCGAAGCCGTAAACAGTTGAGCCCGCAAACGGGGTTTCAACACAGGCCATAACCGTTTGAGCTGGGTGAGATGATGCGCCAACTGCGCCCGCGACACATACTTCGCGCGGGTTTCCTGCACACCCAGATCAGAGATATCCGTACCGGCAAAAAGCGTGCGGGTATTCACTTCCGCAACCGGCCACTCCGGCCATTGGCCGCAGGCTGCGGACACCTCCAAACGTCCGAACGGCTCATCGAGCATCTGTTCATAGAGTGCGGCAAGAAACCGTGTGGCGACCCCGACCTTGAATCCGTGGGACGGCGCAGCGCCGAGATACGTGTGACGTTCCATGTCCCACAGATGGCTGAACTGATGCTCCGCACCCGAGGCGGGACGGCTCGTCCTCGTATGCTGCATGGCGAAACCGCTCAACAACAGCCCCTCCGCCAACAGGGCGATCGCCCGCTTGTCGCCGACGCGCGCACCGGCGGGATCGGCCAGCGCATCGCGCAGTCCGCCTTGCACACTCTCCCATGCGCGCGGGTCAATGGCTTCCGTTTCCAGCGCGTCAGCCAAAATCCAATCCGCCCCGCAGACGACCTTCGCCATGAGATCGGCATATCCCGAAACGGTCATCGCGGAAGGCGCTTTGCAGAACACATCGAGATCGGCCACAAGGGCGCGGGGCGCGGGACAGGTGAACGTCTGCTTGCAACCGGAAGACGTAATGGACGCGCCGAACGCCGCATATCCATCCATCGAGGCCGCCGTTCCCACGCACATATAGGGCCTGCCGCAGCGGTGGGCGGCCAGTTTGGTCAGGTCGTTGATCGTCCCTGAACCCACGGCCACAGGAACGGTGTTATGCGCCTGCAGCGCGGACGTTAAGCGGTCTACGTGCGACATCTCCGCGAAAAGTCCCGCCGCGCTGAAAACATAGGGGGTTCCCGCCGACAAGCCCGCCGCCTTCAGCGCATCCCTAACCGTCCGTCCCGCGACGTCAAACGTAGTCGTATCCGCAACGATCACCGCTTTCGCCCCTGAAAACTGTTCGCGGAATAACGCCGGCACCTCTTTTAACACCGTTTCGCCGATCATACACGCACGGGTTTCCCGTGCGGAAGCCAGCGCCTTTTTCAATCGCTCGGTCATACTGCCTTTCCCCTTTTTCCCGATCTGAACATCGAAAACCGCTCCATCGCCCACGGCCAGACAAACAGGATGTACATTTGAACAGCAAACATGCCTGCGGCGCCTCCCCAATGTTTTCCCAATCGTCGTTCAATCCAATAAAACAAGGGGAAAACGATCACGATCATAACCGCCGAACCAAGCCCGCCCCGAAGAACGCGCCGTCCCAAACGGAGACCCGCGGTCTCAAAGCGAACGAACCGACGTTCGAGCGCCCATCCGATGAGCGACCCCAGCCAGCATCCCGCGCACTGGTAGTCGTCGATCACGATCTTGAACGAATCGATTTTCGGCATGTCGCTTCGGATCACAGGCTCCCGCAAGACGGAGAAAACGAGCAGCGCCAAACCGGCGGCCGCGCCGATCACCAGATATACGCCCTCGCGTTCCGGATGCCGGTCCAAATCGTCACTGATCTTTTTCATCAGCAGAAGCGCGAAACCGGCCACCGCAAAACCGCCGAAAACATCCTGCGGGGTATGGACGCCCAAAAAATTGCGGGACAGTCCGATCAGCCCGATGAAGATGACGGCAAAGCAGCGGAACGCGGTGTTTTTCCAACACATCGCGAGTCCTCCGAACACGCCGGCCACGTTCACCGTGTGACCGCTCGGAAACGAAAATCCTGTCGCCGAAGGCAACGCGTCCTTGATCGGCACGATCCGGGCATCCCGAACCCACGGACGGTAGGCGCAAATCGAGGTCTTCAGAAACTGCGTGAACACAAGCGCCATGTTTCGAGCCAGATTGCAGAAGACACCGGTCTTCCTGTCAACGGCCCAATAAACGATGGCCGGAATGAAGAAACTCTCGAACCAATGCCCGATATCCGAGAGATGCCAAGCGAACGCGTCAAAGCGATGACCGGTCATCTCCCGGATGTTCTGCCACCACAAAAGATAGTCGATATCGAGCATTTGCCTGTATCACTCCGATTTCGCAATGCCTTTGAAGAGGCGCACGGGAATGTCTGTGGTGAGATAGTCGTAACCCATCGCGACGCCCAGCGCATAGTCGGCTTCGTTCACGGTCGGCCAGCCCGTGAGTTTGAAACCGGCTTTGTGCGCGTCGCGCACAGCCTTGCGCGTGGTCTTGTCCATCACGGGACCGATCTGCCTGACCTTCAGCGCTTTGGCGAGCGCAATCTGTTTTTCGTCCATCGCGCCGCCCACGATCAGCCCTGTCGGCGCGTCGGGATAAAGCCGTTTCATCGTCTTCAGCACACGTTTGTCGAACGAGGTGAAGCAATACGTGTTGGACGGCATCGTCGCTTTCGCCGCGTCGTGCAACAGGCGGCAGTAGACCTCAAGCCGCGCAGGCGTATACAGTTTCGCGTTGGACGTCTTCATCTCCAGTTCGATAAAAATGTCCGGCTTGTCTTTGAAACAGTCCATCAGGTCTTGGGCGAACGGCAGAGGCTCTCCCGATTTTTTGAGCCGGATGGCCTTTACTTCCGCCGCCGTCATATTCTCCACCACGCCTTTCGCCGTCGCCGTGCGATCCAAC
>CAZTDL010000675.1:0-2732 GCA_964612775.1 uncultured Lentisphaeraceae bacterium | reverse complement strand
TATGAAGCCGAAAGTGGAAGTCAAATCCCGCCGCGTGGGCGGAACGACTTATCCTGTTCCCGTTGAGATCCGTCCGGCCCGTCAGTTGTCCCTTGCCCTTCGCTGGATGGCCATGTACGCCAGTGCGCGTCGTGGCACCCCGATGCCGAAGGCCGTCGCGGCTGAAATGATCGAGGCTTATAACAATCAGGGCAATGTGATCAAGAAACGCGATGACACGCACAAGATGGCTCAGGCCAATAAAGCCTTTGCCCACTACGCGTGGTAAGTGAATAAGGGGCGGCCTTCCGGGTCGCCCGCACGGTTTTCGAGAGGTTGCGATCCCCTTTCGCAACGGTATCAGGATAAGCCGGCAGGTTGCCGGGAACATCCGCTGTTCTTTGACAAGTCAGGGTGAATGGTGAGCGTCTTGGATAACAAGGCAGAAAAGCGTAATGCTGCGACAGCCGGCCAACAGCCGGATGGCGGCGACGTGCTGCTTTGCAATGTCCGGAACATCGGTATCGTGGCCCACATTGACGCGGGCAAAACCACGACGACCGAGCGGATCCTTTTCTACGCAGGGCGCACGCACCGTCTCGGAAACGTGGACGATGGCAACACTGTCACCGACTGGATGATTCAGGAGCGCGAGCGCGGGATTACGATCACGAGCGCCGCGATTACCTGTTCCTGGCGGGACGTGCGTATCAATTTGATCGACACGCCGGGACATGTTGACTTCACGATCGAAGTGGAACGCTCACTGCGCGTCTTGGACGGCGCCGTGGGCGTTTTTTGTGCCGTCGGCGGGGTGCAGCCGCAATCGGAAACGGTCTGGCGTCAGGCTGATCGTTACCAAGTGCCTCGCATCGCGTTCATCAATAAGATGGACCGTATGGGCGCGGATTTCGAAGCCTGTGTCGCAGAGATCCGCTCCAAACTGCATGCGAATCCGGTTTGCGTGCAGTTGCCGATCGGCAAGGCCGAGACGTTCAGCGGTGTGATTGACCTTCTCGAGATGAAGGCGCTGTCGTACGATGAGGGAACCGAAGGCCGCGAGGTTAAGGCGTTTGAGATTCCTGAGGAACTGAAAGAGAGCGCTGTGGCGGCGCGAGCCGAACTGTGCGAGCGGGTGGCCGAGGCGGACGATGCGGTCATGGAGGCTTATTTCGCTCAGCCGGAGCTGACGGCCGAGACGTTGCGCGCCTCCATCCGCCGGTCGGTGCTCGCAAACAAACTTGTTCCTGTCCTGTGTGGCTCGTCGCTTCGTAACAAGGGCGTGCAGCAGTTGCTGGATGCGGTGATGTGGTATCTGCCTTCCCCGCTGGACCGTCCGCCGGTTGTGGCCACGGATCTCAAGACAGAGGCGAAGGTGACGCGTGAGCAGAGCGGGAAAGCGCCGCTGACCTCGCTGGTTTTCAAAATCGCCACCGATCCGTATGTGGGCCGTTTGTTTTTTGTGCGCGTGTATGCCGGTGTGCTGAAGAAAGGCCAGAACGTTTTCAATCCTCGGGCGCGCAAGCGCGAGCGGATCATGAAGATCGTTCGTCTGTTTGCGGACGAGCAGACGGAAGTGGAAGAATTGGGCGTAGGCGAGATCGGCGCGATTGTGGGTCTGAAGGACGCGACCACGGGCGATACGCTCTGTGCCGAGCACCAGCCCGTTTATTTGGAGCGCATCACGGTTCCCGAGCCGGTGATGTTTATGGCGATTGAGCCGAAGTCCCGGGCCGACAAGGACAAGTTGACCGAGTCCATGGGCCTGCTTTCGGCGGAAGACCCGACGTGTCAGGTGCGGGTTGATGCGGAGACGGGACAAACGATTTTGAGCGGCATGGGCGAGCTTCACCTGGAAATCCTGGTGGACCGTCTGCGTCGGGAGTTCAAATGTGAGGCCAACACCGGCCGTCCGATGGTGTCGTATTACGAGACTGTCACAGCGACGGGGTCAAGCACGTATCTGTTTGACCGCGAGCTGGGCGGGAAGCGTCATTACGCGCAAGTGACGGTTGAGGTGGTTCCTCGGAAGCGGGGCAGCGGCCATGCTGTGGAGGTTTCCTCCAACGTGAGGCGGATGTTCCCTGACGAGAAGCTGGCCGACTGTGTGGAGCAAGGATTGACGGACGGCATCCTAACCGGAGTGCTGGCACGATACCCGATGACGGACGTGCTGGCGAAGGTGACCGATGCCGTGATCACGGATGAGGAAACGGCGACAGACGTGGCTTTCAGGACCGCGGCCGTGATGGGGTTCCGCGATGCGGCTTTGGCCGCATCGCCGGAATTGCTGGAGCCGATCATGTCCCTCGACATCGTGACGCCTGCCGACTATGTCGGCGACATCATGGGGGATATTAACGGCCGCCGCGGTTCAGTGCGTGACATGACGACGCGTGGAGACATGCAGATCGTGCGCGCACAGGTGCCGTTGGCAGAACTTTTCGGGTACTCAACCGCAATCCGGTCGCTTTCACGCGGCCGCGCCAGCTATACGATGGAACCTGGCGAATTTGCGGTCGTGCCGCGGACAGTAAGAGAACAACTACTGAACAGGTAACGTTAGAATGCAAAGTCAGCGCATACGCATTCGTTTGCAAGCGTACGATCACAGGGTACTGGATCAAGCGGTGAGCGATATCATCGACACGGCTCGCGGTACCGGGGCTCAGGTCGTGGGACCCATTCCTCTTCCTACGAGGATTGAGCGTTTCACGGTCAACCGTAGCCCTCACGTGGACAAGAAGTCCCGG
>CAZTDL010000674.1:0-2734 GCA_964612775.1 uncultured Lentisphaeraceae bacterium | reverse complement strand
AAGGCGCGGTGCAGGCCCATGTCACCGCCTGCGGTGGACGATGTGTCGAGCCGGAGCTCTTTACAGAGGCGTTCAAGCTGGTTGCGAAGGTCGATCCAGTCACGCATGCGCGGATATGAAAGGAAGTTGTCTTTGCAGAGACGTCGAGCGGCGGATTGTGAACTCTTCAAGGTGTGATCGTGATACCAGCGCCAGAGTCTGATGACCGCGGCGAAATCGGAGAGCGGCGAAAGAAACCGCGCATGGAGTTTATCCGCCTCGGCTTGTTTCTCGATAGGGCGTCGTCGCGCGTCGTCGCACTCAAGGGCGGCAACGACAACGAGTGCGTCGGCGAGGGCTTTCTCGCGATGGGCGGCGAAAAGGATGCGGGCTAATGCGGGGTCGAGGGGAAGTCGCGCCAGTTGACGTCCGAGAGGGGAGAGAAGAATCTGTTGTTCCGCTTGCCGCTCTTCGATGGCGCCGAGCATATCGAGTTCGCGGTAGCCCTCGCGGACCATTGCGGAGGTGGGCGGATCGATGAAAGGGAACGTCTCGATCTCGCCCAGCTTGAGATCGAGCATGGTGAGAATGACGCCCGCGAGACTGGCCCGCAGGATTTCCGGAGGCGTGAAATCGTCTCTTTTCTTGAAATCGTCTTCGCCGTAAAGTCGGATGCAGATGCCGGGCGCTATACGGCCGCACCGGCCTTTACGCTGATCGGCGCTGGCCTGCGAGACCGGTTCAATCTGAAGGCGCTGGACTTGCGTGCGAGGATTGTAGCGGCTGAGACGCACGAGGCCTGAATCGATGACGTAGCGGATGCCGGGCAAAGTGACCGATGTCTCGGCCACATTGGTGGAAAGGATGATGCGGCGGTTGGCGGAGAGCGTGAAAGCGCGCTGTTGTTCGCCGGAGGGTAGCGAGGCGAGCAGGGGGATGATTTCCGTGTGCGGCAGACGTCGGCCGGTGAGGTTTTCTGTGGCGTCTCGGATATCGCGTTCCCCGGGCAGAAAAACGAGAATGTCTCCGGGGCCTTCGGCCATGAGTTCGTCACAGGCGTTTGCGATCTGACGCGCTAAGTCGGGATCGTCTTCCTCAGCCGGACGCCAGCGTGTTTCGATGGGATAAAGGCGGCCCGGCACGGAAACGACGGGGGCGTTCTCGAAGAAGGCGGAAAAACGTTCGACATCGAGCGTGGCTGAGCTGATGATGAGCTTAAGATCGGGGCGGCGGGGAAGGACACGCTTCAGGATGCCGAGTAGAAAATCAATATTGAGGGAACGTTCATGGGCCTCATCGATGATAAGCGTGTCGTAGGCGCGGAAAAGACGGTCGAATCGCGTTTCGGCGAGAAGAATGCCGTCGGTCATGAATTTAATGACGGTATCGGCTGATAGCTTTTTGTCAAAGCGGTGCTGGTAGCCGACGAATCCTCCCGGCTCTTGGCCGAACTCTTCCGCCACGCGGCGCGCCATGGCCAGTGCGGCCAAGCGGCGCGGTTGGGTACAGCCGATGAGCCCTCGGCGACCACGTCCCGCTTTAAGCGCTATTTTTGGAAGTTGCGTGGTTTTGCCGGAGCCGGTATCGCCGCAAACGATAATGATCTGATGGTGCTGCATCGCCTCGCAGATCGCGTCGGCATGTGCGGTGATAGGCAGTTCTTCCGGGAACCGTATGACAGGTGTTTGAAACAAATGTGTATCCGTATTTGAGATGAGGCGTGGATCTGCGGGGCAAGAGCCGATCAACCCCTCGCAAAAACGTTTTGCAGGGTCAAGGCTCACATCAACTCGACGGTTTAAAGCGGCACAGTATCTGACACGTGGGCGCGTGTTGTCAACCTGTGTCGGCGTGTGGATTCGCGGTCCAAAAGATTTATTGAAAATGCGCTTGCTTGCCGGGCTCTGATTCTGATAACTTAACACACGTTTTCAAGAGCGGCACTAGCTCAATTGGATAGAGCATCTGACTACGGATCAGAAGGTTACAGGTTCAACTCCTGCGTGCCGCGCCAAGACAACAAATCCAGATTGCGGGGTGGAGCAGCCTGGTAGCTCGTCAGGCTCATAACCTGAAGGCCGTAGGTTCAAATCCTACCCCCGCTACCATATTTCAGCCCCGGTTTTGTTGGAAAAGTCCAATAAAACCGGGGTTTTTTGTTTTCCCTAATGGGTCTTCCGATTATGGGCTGAAGTGTGAGAAACAGTGAGTTTCTGGGGCGAAACCCCACACACAACCCCACACACACCTTGCCGCCCCCCCCACACAAAATAGGTGGGTGCGGGCCTTTCTTGAAACTCGCCTGCCCTTTTTTTGGCCGAAAGGCGAAATAATGAGCGCCCTGCTTTGTCTGTGTGTGGGCTGTGTGTGGGGTTGCGGAGACGGTGAAAGGGCGGAATTGAATGGGACCCGCGGCGACTGGGCAAGCAGTCGCGGGGGGTTTAGGCCGCGACCCCAACGGGCGCGGCTGGATTTTCGGGCATGGAAAAGGGCGGCCGGAGAAGTACACGAGTGCTTAGTTTAGGCGTCTCGCATCATCAAATTCCGAAGATCGGCGATAACAGCGGTGATCGGTTTTCCAGTGTTTTCGGCGATGGCTTTGATCGTGGCGTATGCCGCGTCACGCTCGGGCATTTGATTTAGTGTCAGCTTTTCCGCAGGGTCTGCGGGCGTGACAAAATCATCCCGTAACTTTTTATTATCTGTCTGCACGATCATTCCGCGAGTTGAAAGGCAAATGGGAGCGGCAATTGAA
>CAZTDL010000673.1:0-2738 GCA_964612775.1 uncultured Lentisphaeraceae bacterium | reverse complement strand
TCAGCCATGCCGCGCAACGTTTGGTACGGGCCGGTGGTTCTGAACGGGACACTCGCATTGACAAGCGGCGGCGGCTTCGTCGGCGGTTTCGCGGGGAACGTCTCCGGAACCGGAGCCCTGATCAAAAACGGCGCGCACACGTTCTACCTCACGGGGACCAATAACACCTATAGCGGAACGACCATCGTCAGCAACGGCACGCTCTGCGCCCAAGCGCCCGGCTCGCTGCCAGGCTACGGAACCGCCAACCGTGTCACCGTGGCCGGCGGAGCAACCCTTATCGTCGCGACGGGTGACGGCACAACAGGTTTCACCGCCGAACAGATCCGAAGCGTCAACACCTGCACCAAATTTTTGACCAACACCGCTGTGCTCGGCATCGACACAACGTTGACCGGCCTTGACATTCCCGGCGATCTTCCCGGTTTCATGAGTCTCGCAAAATTGGGCACGAACACGCTGAGCCTCAGCGGCACCGCCACCAACTTGGGAAATCTCGCGATCTATCAGGGCTTATTGGCGCTAGACGGGACCCTTAATCAACATTCCGGCACCTGTTATCTCGAAGGTTCGCCGTCATCCAATGCCCTTCTGCGAATAAACGCCGGAGCCAGTCTCTCCGGCTCTGGCGATTTCAGCATCCGCAACAACGGGGCTTTCTACATGGACGGCGGCACCTTCACGCGCCCGACCAGTCTAGGGTTCGGAGAACGCTTTGCACTCGGTTTCAACAACGGCGGCTACGGCTATCTCAAAATGAGCGGCGGAACATTAACCAGTGAGCGGATCATATTGGGTACCGCCAATAATACAACGGCCGGATATGGCGGCATCGGCATCGCCCGTTTCACCGGCGGCACAGCCTCTTTCTCTTATATCCCGCACTTTGGTTCCTCCCCCGGCAGCATCGGCGTGCTCACCGTCGACGCCGGCGGCACCTTCTTAAAAACCGGCGGCGAATGCTGGTTGGCCTATGAGGGCGGCCGTTGCGAAGTGAACCTCACGGGCGGTCTTTTCAACAATAACGGCAACAATTTCCGCGTCGGAGAATCTGGCCGAAACAGCGCGACCGGCATCGTCAACCTCTGCGACGGACGTTTCGCGAACGCGATATTGAACCGTTACTCCGGCGCGTTTTTCATGAATTTCTGCGGCGGCACCTTCGCGGCGGGCAGCGGCACGCCCACCGAGCTTTTCTCTTCCAGCCTTACCGGCATCTATTCGTATGGCCCGGTCGGAGAATTCGCCGGTGGAGCCGTCTTTGACAGCACGGGGCGCAACGTCACGGTCAGCAGCCCGATTCAGGCGCCCCCGGGGCAAGGCGTCTACGCCATCGCGCTTACCCATCCCGGTTCCGGTTATATCGGCGAGCCCTATGTGCAAATCCGCGGCGGAGGCGGCGACGGGGCGACCGCCGTGGCCGATCTGACCGACGACGGGACCGGATGCGGCACCTTCAAAATCGCACGCGTCACCATCACCTGCCCCGGTTTTGGCTATACGTCGGAGCCAACGGTCACGTTCATAAAAGGCGGCGCAAACGCGGTCACGGCGATGGGCACCGCTTCGCTTGCTCAAAACGTCAGCGGCGGTCTGACCAAGCGTGGCGCGGGCATACTCACGCTTTCGGGCGCAAACACTTACACAGGCACGACGACGGTCGTTGACGGCACACTCAAACTGGGCGTTGCAAACGCTCTGCAAACGAATACGCTGATCTCGCTCGCCGGCGGCACGCTCGATCTGAACGGATATACCGTAACGAATGCCTTCGCCGGCACGGGGCTCGTCACTAACGGCAATGCCGTAACAACGTTTTCGCCGGCGGGCACTGGCACGCTCGGCACAAACACGCTAACGCTTGCCGACGCGACAGTCAAAGGCACCTATCTGGCGGACATGACCGCCGACGGCGACAGCGACAGACTCAACATCGGCGGCCCCATCGACCTGTCGAACATCGAGTTGCATATCGTGGACACAAACAGGCTCAACCGCCATCAGACCTACACGATCATGGCCTGTATGGGAACGCGAACGGGCACGTTCAAAACCACCAACCTGCCCGACAGTCATTGGCATGTTATCTATCAGCTTGACGGCACGATAAAGCTTCTCTTCACCAGCGGCACAATCATCACTATCTTTTAGCGGGCCGTCCTGTACTCCCCGCGTTTTATTTTTCCGGTCCCGCAACAGGGCCGCCCACAAGGCGGGCCAACGGAATCCGTCATGCCGAGACCCGACTTTTGCGCAATCGGTCTGGCCGTGAAGAACCGTTCGTGGTAAAGTTAAAAACCAAAGTTTAAACGCGGGTTATTTCGCATAGCGAAAAAGGAGTGTGAGAATGAACAATAATACTTATGTTGCGGTATTGCTGGGTACCGTACTGGCCATACCCGTTTGGGCAGACACGCTCATCAGCGCCGGCGAAACCCTCACGGTCACCAACACCGAAGACCTCGGTTTTTCTTCCATCCAAATGGGGACGGGCGCCACGCTGGCCTTTGTCGGCGCGTCAGCGGCTTCCGCCGGCATGAACGAATATACCCCCGTACGGGAACAAGCAGCATGGGCACGCCCGGCCTCTCCTCGTACGGCACATGGACACGCATCACATCCGACGCCTACTGGGCCTCGGCCAATATCACGGAAGCCACCACTGAGTACATCTACACCGGCCGTTGGCATATCCCGGCCGCAGGTCTTTACGGCGTCTTCGAACACATCGACGATGC
>CAZTDL010000672.1:0-2753 GCA_964612775.1 uncultured Lentisphaeraceae bacterium | reverse complement strand
AGAGCCGCGTCGGGGTGCCGCGGAACAGGTGATAATGGCTGGCGAAGCGGTGCCAGATGGCGCGGCCGTCGGTCTCGGTCGCGACGCCGTTGGCGTCGGGCACGCCGAGCTCCTCCAGGCTGATCCCCTGCGAGACCAGCATGCGGAAGATGTAGTGATCGGGCGTGACGAAGAGCTGGGCGGGGTCCGGGAAGGGCTGGTTCTCGGCGTACCAGCGCGGATCGGTATGGCCGTGCGGGCTGATGATCGGCAGGTCGGCGCTGAAGGCCCATGCGGGAAGCGGCGTTCCCGTCAGCGTGCCGTCCGCGTCGGCGACGAGTTCGTTGGCGGAGGTCCCCGACCCGTCGTTGATCGGCCAGTATCCCACGAGCCCGCTTTCAGAGCCCGACAGCCGGCTGTTCTTGGATGCGGAGATTTCGGATTGCGCGCGCGCGATGCTCCAGGCGCGGACGTCTGCGATCTGGCCCCGAAAACCGATTTTGTTTGAATCGTTGCCGATCGCGAGTCCGCAAGAGGAAAGCGTTGTGGAGGGGAGATATCCGGTTTTGTCCAACACGCCGTTGATGTAAATTGAGCCGGTGCTGCCGCTGCGGACGAAGGCGATGTGCGTCCAGGTGTTGGAGGGGATGGTCGCGGTGCCGATCAAATAATTTCCGCCCAGAAAGAAACAGGTATGCGTGTTCTGTATGAAGCAGACCATGCGGCCGCTGTTTCCGCCTATGTATTGAGTGATGAGGTCGTTCTCAGAGGTGAAGGTCGTGATTTTAAACCAGGTTTCAACCGTGAAGTCCGTCGTGGTGATCTTGGCCGACGTGTTGACGATCTGCGTGTTGTTCGAGAAGGTCAGCACGTAATCGGCAGCGCGTGCGGCACCCGGTCGCGCGATGGCCAACGCAAGGGTGACGACGGCGGCGAAGCGGCAGAAGGAACGGGCGAAAACGGGAGACCACGCATCTGTAACACACGATTTCATATTCAGCTCCTATGCGTAAGGTTCAATACTTGATTGACGCGGGAATGATCTGCATACCCCCGGCATGCCATAACCTGAACAGAAACGCACCGCACGCCACCTTGGCGCAACCGCGAACCGTTCCGCAAGCGTTGTTTTAACCGTCTTCATCGCAATCTCCTGCGCCATGTCCGGACCGTTTTTGACTTCCGTTTCCTTTGCCGCTTTATTCGTCGAAACACATGGCTAAACGCACATCGATTTTCATTATGCGTCAAAGACGGGTTAACGCCTATTGGCTAGGTGGCCAATGGCCAGATCGCCCCTCCTTCCGGCGTCACCGCTTCGGAGGAGGTTTGCGTCAACACGCGTGCCTGCGGCGCTTTGGCCTTAATCTGCCGAAGCATCTCAATCCCGTCGAGATCCGACAGGCGGGTGTCAAGCGGCAGGATATGCGGAGTCATGCACTTCAATCCCTTGAAGCAGTCGTTCCTTTGCGCGAAATTTCGGCTCCTTCCGCGCTGCCGACCACCTCAAAAGATCCGTCAGATTGCCCCGTGCACTCATTTTGTAGGCGTGCCGGTTGCCGGTGCCGACTTTCTTTCTGACGCATCTTCGAAGATTTCCGAATAGAGCGGCTTTATCTTAATGCAGCAAGATCAGCATGCCTTCCGGCGGTCCGAACCACTGGCCGACCACCATCGGATCGAGCCCTCCATCTGCGTCCTCTATCCGTACGCCGTAAACGTCCCCCAAGGGCCCTGTGCCGCCGGCGAAATCGCAGAGCCGGATCATTGTTCCGTTGGGGTAATTCTGGCTCGGGCTATAAAACATGATGTTCCATAAACCGAGATTCCCCATCATGATCTGGTCCGTCCGAACCGAATAGGTCGAGATAGGCGTGCGGTCGGCGGCCAGCGGCCGCACTAGAAACAAGTCGTCGCCATAGGACTCGATGATGAAGAACCCTTCGTTCAGTTTCTTGACGGGCTTGTCAAACATGTATTCCGTAACGTACGCCTGAACCATGCCGTCCATATTCAATCCGAGCAACGCGTTGGTATAGCCCTCCGTATAAGGGGCGTCTGGATTGGGATCCGGATTGGTTCCGTTGAGGGGGTAAAACACACCTTGCGATTGGTGCCTGATGACGGCTACGCTGCTCGGACCTTTGACCATCCAGGAGTCGGAACAGACACTCTTCACGCTGGCTACCGCCGCGTCGTTCGAATAGGGGCCCGAGCCGACCAGCGGCGGCGTGTAGGTGGCCGCCGTGATCGGCGAGGCGATTCCGGATTTGGGCGGATCGGCCGGGCCCTTGTAGATGCCCACCATAACCACATCGGCGTTGCCATAAACATACGTAAGCTTCAACCCGTGCACGTCATGGGTCAGCGATTCGCCCGCACTGTTCGTAAAACAGGCCAGCGTAAAGGCCGCGCCGTAGGGACATACATCCCAGTTGGGGTTGGCCGAGGGGTTGGTGTCGGTAACCGCGTAGTACTTCCAGGTGATGTTCATAAAATTCGCCGGATAGACCGTCAGATCGCGGGACTTGTCGACCACCACGGAATATCCTCCCGGGATCAGGTTACCGTTGGCGTCCAACGGCTCAAACTTGACGGAGTCGTCGTTGTTGTCGTTGAAAAAGAAGAATCCGCCATCGAAGCCGTTCGTGACGGTGGTGCCGAAGTACCAGTAGGACGTATACGGATTGACCGAGATCCAGCCGTTCAGGCCCAGCGCGGCATCCTTCTCCGTAGGGGGACAGGTCCCGTCAATCGGATAAGCGCGGAAACCG
>CAZTDL010000671.1:0-2757 GCA_964612775.1 uncultured Lentisphaeraceae bacterium | reverse complement strand
GCAATGAATACGCCCATCCAATTGCAACCTATGCGCTGTGTGAAGCCTATGGCATGACGCTCAATCCAAATGTCAAAGCGGCAGCCTTGAAGGCGCTTATTCCCATCATCCAAGGGCAACACCCTACCGGCGGGTGGACGTATGGAATGAACCCGGATCCCGATCCTGTAAGCGGAAAATATCGCGACGATACCTCATACATGGGATGGTGTGCACAGGCATTAAAAGCCGCTAAGCTTGCCGACATCCACGCGAATGGCCTGGATAAGGCGATGAAATTAGCGGTTAAGGGATTCAAAAATAACGCCACCCCGAACGGCGGATTCGGCTACGTCAGTCCCGGTACGGGAGGATTGACAGGCGTTGGCACACTCTGCATGCAACTGCTCGGCGCGTCGACAGCAAGCGAAGTCAAAAAATCACTCGACAGGATGGAGGACTGGACACCTTCATTTGATCAAAAAGGTGCTATCGGGGAATCGCTTCAATATTATTGTTATTATGCAACACAGGCCAAGTTTCATTCAGGCGGCAAACGCTGGGAAAACTGGAACCGCATGAGGAAACCGGCTTACGTGAAATCGCAGCAAATAGAGAAGAACGCCATAGCGGATGAGACGGGGCGCAAGTGCGATATCGGCTGGTGGACAAACGGCGATAAACATACGGATCGACCGGTTATGGATACCTGTTTGGCGGCACTTCAACTGATGGTCTATTACCGCTACCTGCCCACAACCGGGAAATCAGCCGTGCGGGCGAACGATACGCTCGTTGCGACAACCACTGACACGGGCGACATAATCGTGGACAGCGGCAATCTGTAACACGGGTGAAGCGACCGATTCGTTTAAGGAGAAAACCTGAATTGCGCGCTTCATCGTGATAAGCGTTATCCCCGTGTTTCCATCCGCATCATACCATGCTATTCTTATGCATCGTGAGTGACGACAGAGGTAAAGAACAGCGCGGACTGGCGACCGTGATCGGGGCATTTCAAGCCCCGCTCCTTCGCTATGCCGCACGCTTGCTGAACAATGTTACATTGGCACAGGATGTAGTGCAAAACACGTTGATCAAACTCGCCCGGCGTGTTCCGCCCGCTGAAACGCCGAGCGATGAGGTCCGCAACTGGCTATTTCGTGTCGTTCACAACGAGGCTGTAGACCTCATCCGTGCAGAGGAGCGAAAAAAACACTTGCATGAGAAATATGCGATGCAACTGGATTGCGAGACAAACGGCGGTCTCTGCATTAACGGCGGAACGGATGATCGCGAGGAACGCGTACTGGCCTGTCTCAATGTGTTGACACCTCTGCAGCGGCAGGTTGTATTACTACGTCTGTAGCAAGGTTTGAGCTACGAAACGATCGGCGAGATTGTCGGCGAAAAGAGCAGTTACGTGGGAAATCTTCTGCACAACGCCGTTAAAGCCCTTGCCGCCGAAGTGAAGCGTCGTGAAGAAGGAGGTGCGAGCCATGTGTCCGTATGAAGAAAAAATTACCGCCTTTCTTTTGGGCGATCTTTCGCCCGAAGATCAGCAAGCGTTGACGCGACACTTTGACATGTGCGCCTCTTGCCGCAACGTACGCGATGAGTTATCGCGTGTGGTGATTCCCTTGCGCAGCGGACTCGAGAAGGACAAGAGGCTCCATATCCCGTTGCGCCCCTTGAACCGCACAGCCGCCGTTCCGCGACACTTGTGGTGGCAACGTCATGAATGGCTCAGACACGCCGCGCTGTTCGCCGTTTCCTTTTGTACGCTCTTTGCGCTGATTAATGTCGCTTATCGTCAAACCGTTCGTCGCAATCACGACGATGCAGGTGTAACGCATATCACATTTCAGCGTCAGGAAATTCCCGCGCCTGAGTTGAAAGCAGCGGGCACGCCTCTGACTTCTGCGCAATCCGATCTCTCCGATTTCAAGACGGATGCCTTTTCCATCTCGCCGTCGGCTCCCGAAGTTTTAGCGCCAGCCATACCGGTCCCGGAAAAAAACATGCCGAAACTGCACACGCTTGTGACCGTTGGACGAAAAGAGGATGAGACCGAAAATATCTGCCAAACCGCACCTTCGGCTCCGCTGAAAACAATGGCGAAGAAGGAAAAAAGTTCGGCCAAGCGGGAACAAGCCAAAGACGCCTACCCTTTTGTCGCCAGCCCTATCCCATCCGATCTCGTGATCAAGCCGCTCACCCTTGTCGGCATGATTGCACCAACCAATACGGTATCCACAAACACCGTTTCAACGAACTCCGTTTCACCCGCATTGAAAAGGATGACACCATGAATTATTCAAATACGCGCAAAAGCTGTTCGGCACTTTTCACACTTGCTCTTGCACTGATTGTGTCCGGCTGTCGCACCACCTACACGACGTTGGTGCAAGACCGCGACACGGTCACCCAACTCGCCCCGTTTCTGTATATTCTTAGCGGCAATTATGACGGCGTACTCACCGTCGCCCAATACCGGGCCGCCGGAAATTTTGGCATCGGAACATTCGAAGGACTTGATGGCGAGGCCGTGTTGCTTGACGATGTGGTCTATCAAGTCAAAGGCGACGGTACCGTTGTTCATCCCGACGACATGCTACACATGCCATTCGGCGCATGCACTCTTTTCGATGATGACCTTCGCCGAAAAATGAAGAACGTTGATTCTTTTGAGCATTTCAGCAAAGCGCTCGAAAATTCGTTCGAGGATAAGCAGATTTTTTACGCGGTCAAAGCCCACGGTCTTTTTAAGACCATGCG
>CAZTDL010000670.1:0-2761 GCA_964612775.1 uncultured Lentisphaeraceae bacterium | reverse complement strand
CCGGACTTCTTTAGTCCCAGCGTTTGGGCGATATCTTCCGTCTGATGCCCTTTTGAAAGGCTCATCGTTGATCCCATTCCTTTTCTTTCAGCTGTGTTTCCCGATAACTTGGCGAAATCCAGAAGAGACGTTTAGCGTGTCCGGAAGACGCGCGCCCCACGACCGCAAAACAATCAAGGCGTCCCGCGTTTCTTTTCAGACGCCATCGGATCCCATCCGCCTCCCAACGCCTTATACAATCGAATCAGATCAGAGGTCACTTCGGCATCGCTGGTCGCAACCTTATCCTGCACAGAGAGCAACGATTGCTGCGTATCCAACACCGTCTGAAAATCGATAAGGCCGGATGCGTATTTGTTCCGCGCCAACGCAAACGCGCTCAGTCCGGCGGTCTCCGCCGCCCGCAGCGCACTGCGGCGTTCCTGCTCGTTGGCATACGCGGCCAGCGCGTCCTCGACATCTTTAAGAGCCGTCAGAACAGACGCCTCGTAGGCTCCGAGAGCCTCTTCCTGTACAGCGGTCTGGGCCGCCACTCGCGCACGGATGCGGCCGCCATCGAAGAGTGTCCACCCCGCTTTCACGGCACCCTGTGCGGCTCTCGCGCCCACGGTGTACAGGCTGCCCGCCGTCAGCGCTTCAAGGCCGATCGATCCGCTCAGCGTCAGATCCGGATAGCGTTCAGCCTCTGTTACGCCAATCTGCGCAGTCTGCGCCGCCAAGGTTCGCTCAGCCTGACGCACATCCGGACGTCGCCGCAACAAATCCGCAGGCACGCCATACGCGATTTCCTCTGTCGCCACAGGTACGGGCCGACGTTCGTTCAACAGAGCCTTCAATGAGCCAGGAGCCGTTCCCAACAGCGTCGCAAGCTGATGCTCGCTCTGATCAAGCCCCGTCCTCAGCGAAGGCATTTCGGCACGCGTCTGTTCGAGACTCATCCTCGCCTGATCCACATCGAGCTGCGTGACCAAGTTTGCCTGCTGACGCCAGCGTGTAATCTCATAGGTCTCATTCTGCGCCTTCAGATTCGCCTCTGTGATTGCCAACCGCGTTTGATAGGCGCGGTAATCCACATAATTTAAGGCCACTTCCGCGACAAGTGAAACCTGCACGTCGGACAGCGCCTCCTGCGATGCCTGCAGGGAGGCCTCAGCCGACTCGATCGCCCGCCGCTTACCGCCGAAAAGATCAGCTTCCCAACTGGCATCCAGCGAATTCGCATACATCGTCGAGGTCGCGCCACTGCCGGTTTCTTCACTGCCGCGGCTGCGACTGGCGGTTCCGTTTGCGACGGCCGAGGGGCGACGGTCAGCCAGTGCCAACGCGCGTTGCGCCCGCGCCTGACGCAGCCGCGCTTCGGCCTGACGCAGATCAAGGTTACCGATGAGGGCACGCTCCACAAGATCCGACAGCACCGCATCGTGAAAGACCGACCACCAACGGCTCAAAGCAGCCTCATCACGCTTCTTTTCGAAAGCAATCGCCGAAACCGAATTCGTCACGATGGCGTCAGCGTGTGTCCACGCGGCCGGAACATTCGTGTCCGGTTGCGTATAGTCCGGGCCAACCGTCATGCACCCCGTTGCAGCAAGCACGGCAAGACCAACCAACCATCCGGCCCGATCGGTGATTAACGCCACCCTCTTCATCACTTTCTCACTTTTCAAGAATCGATCCCCTTCCGCCGTGGAAACGCTCCGGTTCGTCCAGCAGTGCGGCCAATGCATCATGACCATGCCACCGCGCAATGGCTTGCGCTGTCATCTCCCACTTATTGCGTAAACCGCGATTCGCGCCTGCCGCCAGCAACAGCCTCGCCAGCAACACGTTTCCGCTCATCGCCGCCGCCATCAGAGGCGTGATTCCGTCATCGTCCGCAGCGTTCACGTCCGCGCCCGAATCCAGAAGAACGTGTACCTCCGTCTCGCGTCCGGCGTGCACGGCAAGCAACAATTCAGGAACCGTCGCTCCCTGCACTCGCTGTCCCGTCGTTTTCATATATGGCGTTATTTGCAGTCCCCGTGCCAAAGGGTTTGATCACTCGCAGATCCCCGTTATTCCACCCAAACATCCCTTTCAGGTGGGTTTTCATCACCGCTGGCACACAAGAAATGCCATATATTTCATTTGAAAATGACTTATATTTCATATTATTCTATATGCATCACTTTAAGGAACGATCATAATGCCTCCGCAAGACTTTTTCCGTGACGTCACTCTCTGTGTCTCACGGCGTTTGGACGTAACTCAAATGATCGAGGATCTTTTCTCGTACCTGCGAACACAGATCCCTTGCGATCTGCTGCAGATGAATTATATCGACCACGACACGGGCGAACTGCGTCGACTGGCCTGGGTTGAATGGCGCGACGGGAAGCGGGTTTCACACACGCGGCATACGCTTTTCTTTTTCCCGGAAGAAGCCATGGAGACCATTCGCAAAGGTCCGCCAGCAGGGATGCGGCGGCCGCGGGTCGCACATATGCGCGTAGGCGAACATAACCGACACCATCGGCCGCCACACCCGGCTTTTGACGAAGGTTTCAAACGTTTTGGCCTTGAAGATTACAATATCTTGATCGTCGATCTTCATTTGGAAACGCTTCATCTTGGCGCGTTGTTCATAGCCGTCCGCCCACCTGTCGATTTCACCGCCGAGCACATCCGAATGATGGAGGACGTGGTCGAACCGCTGGACATCGCCTTCAGCAATGCGCGCCGCTATGAGGATCTGCTCCGTCTCAAGGAAAACCTCTCCTTT